>NZ_BCPS01000053.1:0-12273 GCF_016586185.1 Paenibacillus sp. EPM92 | reverse complement strand
CAATTTCACAACGCTTCGTAATGTAACACATTCAAATCGTTATTGCAACTTGTTTTTTTCTTCCATTCAAGGGGTCTAACCACATGCTCAGAAGTTCTCAACTTGTTTGCATTCGCCGATTGTTTCAACGGCCGAATCGTAATGTACCACATCTGATTCGATTTGGCAACTGCGTTTTGTTCTTCCATTCAAGGGGTATATCCGCCATGCTTAGAAGCTTTCAACTCGGGCTGCATCCGCTGCTCTATCAAACAGCCGGAATCGTAATGTACCACATCCGATTCGATTTGGCAACTGCGTTTTTATTCTTCCATTCAAGGGGTATATCCGCCATGCCCAGAAGCTTTCAACTCGGGTTGCATCCGCTGCTCTATCAACAGCCGGAATCGTAATGTACCACATTTTGATATGGGTTTGCAAGTCCAAAATCATTCCTTGCCTTACGGCAGCCACAACGAAAAAGCCCCGAGGACTCCCCACTCAGGCCCGCTCACAGGACAAGTGGAGTCTCCAAGGCTATTCATTGCACATAACGAAGGATCCCGTGGTTTAACGGTTATTGAAGCTTGGCTTTCGGTTCAAAAAACGTATGCGCATTGTCATCCGTAGAATTGATGATTAGTTGATCTATGGTCATAAAAGCTCCGCCAATCAATCCGGCCTTTCGTCCAAGAATCGATTTATTAATGATTAAATTACGGGTTGCGAGCGGCAGGGATCTCTGATAAATCCCTTGTCTTATAGCTGCCAATACAATATCGCCAAATTCGGATACGCCGCCGCCAATCGAGATTAATGAAGGATTGGAATAATTAACGAGAGATGCGAGGACTCGCCCTATTAAAGCACCGCTATCGCGAATTAACTCCACCGATAAGGAATCCAGTCTTTGAATGCCCAGGCCTATGTCTTTAAGCGTTAGCCCTCCTTTTTCCTCTACGATATCAAGCAAGAAATCGCTTCTCCCGGCCAATGCCAGCTCCTTCGCCTTCGAGGCAATCGCCTTCCCACCTGCAACCGCCTCTAGACAGCCTGTATTGCCACACCAACAGTTGACATCCGCACCGACATCAAAATGGCCGATATCCCCGGCGCTGCCGCTGGAGCCGCGATACAGTTTGCCGTCGTAGATGATCCCTGCGCCGATACCCGTCCCGATTTTAATATAAATTAAATTGTCTATTTCGAAGTTTAATCCCTTGGCATGTTCCCCTAAGGCCATAATGTTTACATCGTTATCGACATAACAGGGGCAATCAAAATATTGAGACCAGAACTCCCGGATCGGATAGCGGTCCCATCCCGGCATAATCGGCGGTGAAATCGGCAGGCCGGAAGCAAATTCGACGGGGCCGGGAATTCCGATGCCGATCCCTAATACCGTGCTCTTACTGATATGATGTTCGAGCATCAATTGTTCTACCATTTTATAAATATACGTTAATACGGTCTCCGGACCTTCGCTCAGGTTAACCGGCGAACGATCATAACATAAAATATTACAGTCAAAATCCGTTAGTGCCACTTGGACACTGGACGTTCCTAATTCGACCGAAATGATATAACCGACGTCTTTATTTAACGTATACAGCCTCGGCTTTCTGCCGCCGCTTGAATTTCCTATATTGGAAACTTGTATTAAATTTTCTTTGAGCAAACGTTCGATATGGTCTGATACAGCGGATAAGGATAGCCCGGATACGGCTGCTACATCCGTTTTGGCCATCGGATCCTTAGCTCTTCTTATGATCTGGAGAACATTTGCAGTCATGGAAAGCAACGTTATTTCACCACTTTCATATTTCTAAATACAAAACAACACTTGCAGGTTGTAACAAGCGTTGGTTTGGACGGTTGTATCCTAATCTAATATAAAGGCCCTCCATCTAATAGTAAATCATTTTCTATTTCCATACTTAAACACGAGGGGCTATCCCGGAAGTCTGTTTAAACTTTTAGGATAGCCCCGTCAGCATGCATCCTATTCACTTATTTTGAACTTGGATAAGGATTCCTTCAGCGCATCCGACAACTGCTTGAGCTGCGTCGACAGCCCAACAAGCTCACGGCTGATTTTCAACTGCTCGCTGCTCTGAGAGGCAACCTCTTCGGACACGGCGGACGCTTGCTGGGATACCGCGCTAACGTTGCCGATCGATTCGCCAAGGGCGGTTTGCGATTCCTTCAATTGCTGAATCAACAACGTGCTGTCGCCTAATTTGCTGATGACATGCTCCATCGAATCGTGCACGCTCTGAAATATCGCATTCGCTTCCTTGACGGCATTCACTTGAGCGGAATAAATCTGCCGCGATTCCAAGAACGAGGAGACCGTTCCTGTAATCTCCTCCTGAATCGCATGGATGATCCCAGAGACGACCTGGATCGATTCCCTCGATTGGCTGGCAAGGCTTCGCATTTCTTGGGCAACCACCATAAATCCTTTACCTGCTGCGCCGACCCTGCTGGCTTCAATGGCTGCGTTCAATGACAAAATATTGGTTTGGTTATTGATTTGCTCCATCACCTGGATGATTTTTTCGATGGATCCGGTACTTTCTTGCAGCCGTCCCATTTTGTCGGCCATTGTACGCAAAGTATCTTCGGCTGTGTAAGTATCTGTCATGAGGTTGCTCATATGATGAATGCCTTCATTACTTATCAGCATGACTTCAGATGCGGATGCCGAAATTTCCGAATTGCTCTCCGCCACCGACAACAGCTGCAGCTGGGTGTTTTGCGTGATTTCATTGCTGCGCATCGCTTCCTCGGCCAGTGTTCCGGCTCCTGAGGCGATACTTTCCGTAGCCATCGCAATCTCTTTGGCGGAAGTCGAAGTTTTGTCCGATCCGGAGACGATCTCATTGGCCGTATGAAGAACTTTGCCTGCAAGAACGCTTGTATCGCTAATAAGCGATGTGATTTTCTCAATCATTTCGTTGAAGCTGTTTCCCAACTGGCCGATCTCGTCTTTACTTCTGTGATCCGACTTTACGGTTAAATTCCCTTTTGCTCCTGTTTGCATTAAATCGCGAATTTGGATTAACGGTCTGCCGACTCTTCTTACAATTAAATAACCGATGACAACAGCCAGCAGAGCGGCCGAGATTGCGCACAGGACGGTGATACGGAAAATATAATTAGCTTCGGCGTACAAAAACTGCTTCGGAATAAAGCCGATTAAGGACCAGTTCGTCACATCGGACACCTTGTAAACGACTAAAGCTTCCATCCCGTTTGCCTTAATGCTGAATTGCCCCTCCGCTTCGTCCAGCTTAAGCGAAGCAACCTGATCGGTAAACGACGGGTCTGTGCTTGCTACGACTTGACCGGAAGACTCCCGAATCAACACATTGCCCGATTCCAGCTTCACCTTGTCCAAGGTTTCCGACAGCAGATTCGCATCAAACTCGATCAACAGTACGCCAACCGTTTCGTTTAATGAGTTTTTCAAGACTTGTGCAACGGCAAATAGTTGGGTGTTTTCCTTCCCCAGACCTAGATAACCCCGCTCGCGAGGCGCAAGCCAGAAAAACTTGCCGCCGCCTTCGATTGTCTTTTTGTACCAATCCTGCTCCATAAATTGAGTTGGAATTTTTTGATTCGATGTACCGAAAGAACCCTTTTCGTTCAACAGGTAAATGCCCTCGGCATTCGGATTCGAGTGAAGCAACAGGTTCATCGAACTCAATATTTTCCGATGGATGGCGACTCTTTCATCCTGATCGACCTCAAAATACAGGAGCTTCCACATCTGATCCATAAGCTCGGTATTGGTTTGGATTTGGCTGGATATCGTTTCGAAATCACGAAACATAAAATCCAGCTTTTCGCTCGCTTGGACGACCGTCTGCAACGATGCTTTGGAAACCTGACTGCTTATCGTATTTTTGGAGATATTATAGGAAACTAAACCAACCGTTAATACAAAGGTCACGATGCTGATAAAAAAAATAAGGAACAACTTGGTTCCAACAGATTGAAATCTACTTATCAAGCGAATGGCCGCACCTTCATTCTCTATGGAATATGAATTACGATCATCTTAACTGACCGTCTCTACTTTGACCCAGCTTCCGGTGTCGGCGCTTTTCACGATGGCATCGATAATCAGCATAATTTGATACCCTTCCTTGAAAGAAGCGACGGAATCCGAAATCAAGGACTTCGATCTTACAGCATCGTAAAAGTTTTGCATCATGTTTTTGAGGCTTTCTGTCCAGCCCTCTTCATGCCCGCCGGGATAGTGCAGGAAGGGAAGCGCTTCTTTCTTCAACAAACTCGGGTCTCTCAAGACGGTTTCGCTCGGTTTGTCCCGATATCCCACGACCAATCGAAACGACTCCTCTTGCTTCCAAGAACCGGAAGCAAGGTCGCCGTCTAAATTTAACTCCAGCGCATTTTTGTTTCCTGCCGATACTTGGGAAACGGTAAATACGCCCCTCGATCCGTTGTCGAATTTGACCAATACCGAGCAGTAATCTTCGGTTTTGATTTCAACGGGCTCGGTCTCTTTCTGTTCGCTTGCTTGAAACGTCTGCTGCCCCTTTAACGGTTTATAGCGTATAGGGTAAACGATCGATGTATCAGCCAGAACCTCCGTAATTCTCGCCCCTGTCACGTATTGTGCAAGGTCGAACAAATGGGAGCCGATATCGCCGATGACACGCGTGCGTCCGCCATACTCGGGTTCTATGCGCCAGTTATAATCGGTTTGGTACAACAACCAGTCTTGTAAATAATGGCCTCGGACAATTCGGATATTGCCCAAATCATGTTCCCTTACCATACCGCGCAGATGCTGAACCATAGGGAATTGCCGGTAGTTAAAGTTGATTCCGGTTACGAGATCTTTCCCTTTGGCCAAATGGTACAATTCTTTCGCTTCTTCGCTCGTCAACGTTAATGGCTTCTCGGAGAGCAGGTGTTTCCCGTGCAATAAGATCTGCTTACTGGTCTCATAATGCAGGTAATTAGGCGTACAATTATGAATCACATCGATATCCTTATCCTGCAGCAGGTCCATATAGTTCCCGTAAGCTTTAGGAACGTTCAACGATCTGGCAGCTTCTTCAGCCTTCTCTTGGCCATTCTGTGCGACTGCAACCACATCGACAAAGCCAAGCCGCCTTATCGCTTCAATATGGGCTTGCCCGATAAACCCCGCTCCCAATATCGCCGCTCGTAGGTTTCCCATAGCAAATCCCTTCCCATCACTTGGCGACAGCTTTTCGCCCGAACGCCACCGCGAGTATGATGATGAGTCCTTTCACGATCATTTGCTGGCTGACATCCAATCCCATAATAATCAATCCGTTATTAATCGTTCCGATCATCAGCGATCCGATGACGGTCCCGATGACCGTACCGACACCTCCGAACAAACTGGTGCCTCCCAAAATAACGGCAGCGATAACGGACAATTCATCTCCCTCGCCGAAGGTGTACCGTCCGGAGTGCATCCGTCCCGCATACAGCATCCCGGCAAGCCCAGCCATCACGCCGGAGCCGATCAATACATACAATTTCGTTTTCGTTACGTTAACACCGGAAAATCTCGCGGCGCTTTGATTGCCCCCGGTTGCCAGCGTTCTTCGCCCAAATGCGGTTTTCCGCAGAACAACGTGCCCGAGCACTACCGCTATGACCGTCCAGAATAATAAGACCGGAATACCGCCGACATCGCCGGAGCCGAAAATATAAACAAACGTTTTGTCAATAATCGGAACCGGCGCCGTATTGGTCACCCACATCGCCAATCCCTTCGTCACGCCCATCATACCTAGAGTCACGAGGAAGGAAGGGATGATGACCTTCGTCACCAGCAATCCGTTAATGAGCCCGATCAGGAAGCCTGTGCCCAAACCGGCAACGATCGCTCCGATCATGCCGAAGCCCGCTTCCAGCGCCATGGCCGACGTTAGAGAGGAAAGCGCCGCGATGGAACCGACGGACAAATCGATTTCAGCTGTACTGATGACGAAGGTCATCGCCACGCCCATAATCGAAATGATCGCGGTTTGGCGCACAATGTTTAAAATATTGTTCGTTGTCAAAAATCCTTCATCGCTCAAAGTCACAGAGAAATAAATTAATACGCCGATGAAGGCCAAATAAACGATATATTGTCTCCAATTAAACTGCCTAAGCAATGAAACTCCACTAGAAGCCTTGGATTGCATGCTGCAAATCCTCCTCTGATTTGATGTCCTCACGCATAAATTCCTTAACTACTTTCCCGTCATGAAAGACGAGTATTCGGTCGCTGACAGCCAGAAGCTCTGTCATTTCCGAGGAAATAAGCAAGATGCTCTTTCCTTCATCGGCCAAATCGCGTACCATATCGATAATCTCGACTTTAGCCCGGATATCGATCCCGATGGTCGGTTCATCTAACATAATGATATCGGGCGAATTGGCCAGCCATTTGGCAAACACGATTTTTTGCTGGTTACCGCCGGATAATAGCCGTGATGTTTTGTTAATGGAGTCTGTTTTAATGTTCAGTTTTTTGACCCATTCCTCGGAAATTTCATTTCCTTTTTTGTCATTGACAAGGACGTTGGTAATCTTCGAGAGGGACGGCAGCAGAATGTTATCTTTCACTTGAAGATCCAGGATCAATCCCTGAACTCTTCGGTCCTCAGGCACCAATGCAAGTCCGCTGCGGATAGCGTCTTGCGGCGACCGGATTACGGTTTTCTGGCCTTTTATATAGATGTCTCCGCCGGTCACCGGATCGATCCCAAACAACGCCCGCATCGTTTCGGTTCGTCCGCTTCCCATTAAACCCGCGATCCCCAAAACTTCCCCGTGCTTCAATTTGAAATTGACACCGTTCACCCGGTTGTTTGTTTGCAAATTATCCACTTGAAGAATAACGGTTTCGTTAGACTTGCCTTTTCGTTCTTTCCATTCGAATTTTTCCAAGTTTTTACCGGCGATGTGCTGAATCACGCTGTCCATATCCAATTGGCTTGTTTCCGCCGTGATGATGTGACGTCCGTCACCCATGATCGTAATTCGGTCGCAAATTTGAAAAATTTCATCCATGCGGTGCGAAATATAAATAATCGAAATTCCTTTTTGCTTCAATCGTCCGATAAATTCAAACAGCACTTCCGTTTCCCGCTTCGTTAATGAGGATGTGGGCTCATCCATAATCAATATTTTCGTTTCTTTCGACAGCGCTTTCGCAATTTCGGTCATTTGCCAATACCCGACTCCCAAGTCGGCTACGACGTCATTCGGTTTAATATCGACATCCAGCTCTTCGAGCAGCTGCTTGGTCAGTTTCACGCATTTTTTATCGTCGATGAACCCCATCGCTGTTTTCGGTTCCCGGCTCAAAAATATATTTTGGGCTACCGTTAATGTAGGAATCAGACTGAACTCTTGAAAAATCATCGATACGCCATTCTTTTCCGCATCGGTCGGCGTCTTGATCTGCACTTCAGAACCGTTTATATAAATTTGTCCGGCATCCAGTTCATAAACGCCCGTCAAAATTTTCATCAAAGTCGATTTACCCGCACCGTTGCCGCCCATCAGGGCATGAACTTCTCCCTTTTTTAATTCGAAATGGACGTTATCGAGAACTTTGATTCCGTTAAATGATTTGGAGATATCTCGCATTTCCAAAAATGGCGTTTCCATAAGAAGTCCCCTTTGCAAGGATTCTAACGGGACGGCACTCCGCCCCGTTAGAAAATCACTTTATTCGCATTCGCAGTTCTTGATCTTAGATCGTTTTAACCCATTTTTCGCTGTTGGCAGACTCAATAATCGCATCGGAAATGACAGCAATTCGATAGCCGTCGTAGAAATTCGGTGAAACGTCCGTATCGTTCACAATAGCCGAAATAAAATCATGCGCTTCGATAATTTTGGTTTCGGTGTAGCCAATGCCTAGTGCGGGAATCGGCCACAACGCTTCGCCGTACGGATGATTAGGCCCGGTATAAATCGTTCTAAAGCCGCGTCTGTCGCTCGGATCGTTAGAGAAGCAAACCTGCAGCTCGTCACGACGCTCATAGTTGAAATAAATGGAACCCGTTTCGCCGTGAATCTCGAAGGTCAAGAAGTTGTTGCGTCCCCATGCGTTGCGCGTAGCTTCGATGCTGCCCACGGCGCCGTTCTCAAAACGAAGCAAGGTGCTCACTTCATCGTCAACGTCTACCGCTTCTTTCTTCACGTCGCCGCTTGCCTTCACCGTTCCCAATTTATCTACAGAACCGGATTGAATCGGACGCTCTTTAATGAAGGTACTCGCCACACCCATAACCTCAGTAATTTCGCCAACCAAGTAACGGGCAAAGTCAATGACGTGCGTGCCGATATCGCCCAGCGCTCCGGAGCCGGCAATATCCTTCCGGAATCTCCAGGAGAGCGGCGAGGCCGGATCCGCCGACCAATCCTGCAGATAGGTTCCGCGGAAATTGAGGACTTTCCCGATAGCGCCTTCTTCGATATACTTCTTGGCCAATGCCACGGCAGGAGTACGACGATAGTTGAAAGCGACCATATGCTTAACGCCGGCTTCAGTGACCGCATCCAGCATCCGTTTCGATTCTTCTCCAGTTCTGGCAAGCGGTTTTTCGCAGATGATATGTTTGCCGGCTTTGGCAGCCGCAATCGCAATCTCCGCATGAGAGTTGTTCGGGGTAACGATATCGATAATGTCAATCTCCGGATCCTCGACAACACGTCTCCAATCCGAAGAGTAGGATTCAAATCCGTAACGATCTGCTGCTGCTTTCGCTAATTCGTCGTTGATATCCACGACCGTCTTACGTTGAGGAAGAGCCGGAGCCGGCCAGAAAAACATAGGCATTCCCGCATAAGCCAACGAGTGCGCCTTCCCCATGAAACCTCCGCCGATCATAGCTACATTTAATTTACGCATTGTTTTCTCTCCTCTTTATATAAGAATGATTTCATTATTTCTTAGCAGCGTTTTGAATGGTGTTCGGAGCGTCAACTTGATATACCGTTTTCCAGGAATCCAGGATATTTTCTTTCGTTACTTGAAGCGCAGGCACCGCTACATATGGAGGCGTTTCTTTGCCAAGCAGCGCATAAGCGGCCAGAATAGCTTCCGCGACACCTTGGTCGTAAGGCAGCTGCGCGCCGAGACCTTTAATCATCCCGCCTTGGGCAATATCGAGCGCGACATTCGTGCCCAAGTCAATCGTCGTAATAGCCAGATCGTTTCTACCGGCTGAACGGGCAGCGGCAAGCGCTCCTTCTGCTGGCACATCCCATACTACGAAGATCCCTTTAAGATTCGGATGCTTCGTCAACATAGCGGAAGCAACTTTCTCGCCGTCGTTCGGTCCTGCAATACCGCCGCGCTCCACGATCTTGATGTTCGGATAATTCTCTTTGATTGTTTTTTCAAATGCATCCGTTCTTTGTTTCGTTACAAAGAAGTCCGCATCGTGGAAAATAACGCCGATATCCCCTTGCTCCCCAATCGCCTTCGCCATCACATGAGCCGCTTCTACGCCATTGCCGTAGTTATCGGCGGATACGACGCTGACATAATCTTTACCGTGCTCCAAGCCGTTCGGTTTATTATCCATGAATACCAATTTCACGCCCTCAGCAGCGGCTTTTTTATAAGCAGCGGCCGTAGATACAGGATCTACCGGGATACTGACAATGATATTCGGCTTTTTGGACAAGATCGTTTCAATGTCGGATACTTGTTTCTCCGATTTGAAGTTAGCATCTGTCGTTGCGATCACTTCGATACCCATTTTGGCAAAGGTTTCTTTCAATCCTTTAATTTGTGCTGTCGACCAGTCGTTACCGGCATAGTGCATAGCAAGTGCAGCTTTATAATTTCCTTGCTTGATTTTGGCCAATTCTTCAGGAGTCAACTGCAGCGTTTTGGCGGATACAGCGTTCTCACCGTTAGGACCTTTACTTAAAATTTCTTTGTTCGGAAGGCTTTGGTTAATTGTCAGCGGACCCGTTTGCTCATTGGCCGGTGCAGCGGCAGGCGTCTCTGCTTTTCCCGAGGCTTCGCCGGCGTTTCCATTGCCGCCAGTTCCACAACCAGCTAATACTAAGCTGAATGCCAAGGTCAGTACCGATAATGTGGAAAGCGCTTTCTTCATGATGAAATGACCCCCTTCAACTTTTTGCTTAATTTATATTTAATTGATCCTGAATAAACTTCTTGCTGATTTGGGCACCCTTTAAAGGATCCTCATAGCTATCCAGCTCGACCGTGATCCAACCGTTGTAGTTGTTCTTGCGTAAAGCGGTTACCATTTCAGCAAAGTTCTGATGACCTTCTCCTAACGGCAAGAAAGCGCCGTTCGCATAATCTTTGAAATGGATATAGAGGATCCGATCCATATATTTCTTCACCGTAGCCACAGGGTCGCCGCCGCCCGCTTCGATATGCGCCGTGTCCGGACACAGATTAATGGACGTAAGCTCCATAATTCGATCCAGTTGATCCGGTCCTTGCACAATCGTACCGAGATGCGGATGATAGCTTGGAATCAAATTGTATTTGACCGCAATAGCCGCGGCACGATCCAGCGATTGCGCCAGTTCCGTATAATCGGAATCCAAAATTCCCGCAGCGCGAATAGCTCCGCCTCCGATAACAAGATGCTGCGCGCCGCATTGGGATGCGAATTCGGCAACCTTCTCGATTTTGTGAAACTCATCGTCCTGGATATCCTTATAAATAAAATTGGCTCCGGTGTAAACGCCGATTAAGGTTAAGTCATAGCGCTTAAGCAAGTCCGTAAACGCCTCGGGCCGGTCTGCATACTGCATCAAATTCCCGTCAAAAAGTTCAATCCCTTTGTATCCTGCCGCAGCGATATCTTGAATCGCTTGCTCAGTAGACCCATTCGCTAAATAATAAAGATCCTTCACTGAGGTTACGCCGGCCGGATGCCCAACGACTCCGCCCCATGTATTCGTCTGGTAACCCAACTTCATATCGAGGCCTCCTTATATTCAGATGTAAATTAATCGCTTACATATCGTTCAAATTAACTATATTCCAATACCTTTTAACTGTCAATGTTAAAAGTAAGTCTAAAAACATTTTATTTCTAGTTGAAAAAACTTAGATTGTTGCAATCAACGAAATATTTTTCTTTTCATTCGCAGCATGTATGCCTGCCAGTACGATTTCAAGCGCCTTGTAGCCATCGATTCCTGTAATCGAATGTCCCTGTCCGCTCAAAATCCCTTCCACGAAGTGATCGATGATGCCTGAATCGGTTTGTCCGCCGGCTTCGTTCGTCTGCATTTTATCCATTTCATACAACTCACGATGCTTGTTCAGATGCTCGACAATCAAGCCGAACTTGTCATCCGTACCTATTTTCAAAGTTCCCTTCTCACAATAAATGATCGTGGAGTTATTTTCATTAGGATAATAGGTCCAGCTCGCTGTCAATGTCCCGATTGCACCTTTGTGCGTTTTGATCGTAATCACCGCATGATCGTCGACATTCGTATTTTTATGCAAGGTTCCATACATGGCGCTGACTTCACTGACTTCATCGTTCAACAGCCAACGAATCAGATCCGCTTTATGAACTCCTAAGTCTCCCAGCACACCGGCGAAGGCTTCATCCTGGTTAAAAAACCAGCTTTTGCTGCCATCCACGCTCCAGTTTTCCGGACCCGAATGACCGAAGGTCGTCTGAAAGCTTAATACCTTCCCCAATTTTCCTTCATCCAGTATTTCTTTCGCTTTGAGATGTACCGGCATAAAACGCTGGCTGTGGCCAATCATTAATTTAACGCCCTTCTCAGAAGCAGCGTCCACCATACTCTTCGCCTCTTCCAAGCTGGTAGCCATCGGCTTTTCACAAAGTACATGCTTCCCTGCATGAATCGCATCCAGCGTAATGGACGCATGAAGAAAGTTGGGAGCACATACCGATACAGCCTCAATCTCTTCGCATGCCAATAACTCCTGATGCGTTTGGAACGCAAATTTCGCTCCGAAGGTTTGAGCTACTTCTTTAGCTCGTTCCAGGTTAAAATCACAAACGGCTACGATTTCTACATCGCTTCTTTTGCTGTACTCCGGCAAATGACGTCTTTGCGCAATTGCCCCGCAGCCGATCACACCAACTTTTAGCATATATTCACCCTTTTCTTTTTATTTTGTAAACTATACTTAAAACTATATTTGATATACTTTTAACTGTCAATATTAAAAGTATGTTTTTATAAAGGAAATCTAGGTTCTACAAGCGGGAAAATTCACCGTTTATTCATAATTTG
>NZ_BCPS01000052.1:0-65215 GCF_016586185.1 Paenibacillus sp. EPM92 | reverse complement strand
GCAAACGAAAAACCTCCAGAACCAAGTGACCCTGGTTCTGGAGGTTACCCTTTCCTCCGATATTGCAGCTTACAAGCCCGGCTCCAACGGCGGCAGCCGGGGAGCGGTCCACGCTAATCAGGCGCAAAGCTCCGATTTCGGTGCGGCGGGCCCTGCCGGGATTTCTCCCTCCTGCCGCCATGGTTCTGCCTCGACATTCAGTTTCTGGGTGCCCACAACATGATGCACACACCCGCAACGCAAACGGCCGCTCCAATCCAGTCGTAATGATCCGGCGCCTTCTTATCTACGACCCAGCCCCACAAGACGGCGAGAACAACAAACACCCCGCCGTAGGCTGCATACACCCGGCCAAAGCTCGGAAACATCTGCAGAGTGGGGATAACGCCGTAGGCAATTAACACAAGGCTTCCCACTACTCCGTACCAAACAGGCTTGGACTCTCTTAGCCACAGCCAAACCAGATAGCCCCCGCCGATCTCCGCAACCCCGGCTATGACGAACAACAGAATGGCAACAAACATCCGGGCCATCTCCTTCTGGATATTTTATTTTGAGATGTCGCGCCACTCCACGATAAACTCGCCTTCGTAATCGCCCCCCTCAAACTTGCTGACTTCCTCGAGAGCATTCCCGCATTCGCAGGATATTTGGTCTGCACCGTAATTGTCTGTACCAAAAACAATTTGTTCGTTGCGGTAGTAACGCCGCCCGGGCGTTACCTTATACTCTTCGCCGCATTGCAGGCAACGAATGATGAATCCCGATTCCATACCGCCACCATCCTTCATGTATATTTTATTCCCGTACCTGTTCCAGTCTTATTCCAGAAAATCTTTCAGAAGCTTGCTGCGGCTCGGGTGTCTCAACTTGCGCAGCGCTTTCGCTTCGATCTGGCGAATCCGCTCTCGGGTAACGCCGAACACTTGGCCCACTTCCTCAAGCGTACGCGTGCGTCCGTCAGCGAGTCCGAAACGAAGGCGCAGTACGTTCTCCTCGCGCTCCGTGAGTGTATCCAATACGTCCGACAACTGCTCTTTCAGCAGCTCGTAAGCTGCGGCGTCAGCCGGCAGCAGCGCTTCCTGATCCTCGATAAAATCGCTCAAGCTGGAATCGTTCTCTTCTCCGATCGGTGTTTCGAGCGAAACCGGCTCCTGCGCGATTTTAATAATTTCCCGTACTTTTTCCGTCGTCAGGTCCATCTCCTTCGCAACTTCTTCCGGCGAAGGCTCCCGCCCGAGGTCTTGCAGCAGCTGCCTGGAGATGCGGATAAACTTGTTGATGGTCTCAACCATATGCACCGGGATGCGGATGGTCCGGGCCTGATCGGCGATAGCGCGGGTAATCGCCTGACGAATCCACCAGGTCGCATACGTGCTGAATTTGTACCCCTTCGAATAATCGAACTTCTCGACCGCCTTCATGAGTCCCATATTGCCTTCCTGAATTAAATCGAGAAACATCATGCCTCGTCCGACATAGCGTCTGGCAATGCTGACGACAAGACGCAGGTTCGCCTCGGCCAATCTCCGTTTCGCTTCTTCATCGCCCTGTTCGATCCTTTTCGCTAAGCCGACCTCATCCTCTGCCGAAAGGAGCCCCACGCGTCCGATTTCTTTCAAATACATGCGTACAGGGTCATTGGTTTTAAGGCCCGGCGGCAGCGACAGGTCATCGTCAGCCTGCATCTCGTCATGCTCCTGAACGTTAGACCGTACAGAGAGCCCGTCATCCGTATCGTTGCCGATCTGAATACCAAGCTCAAAAAGCTGCTCGAAAAACTCGTCAATTTGTTCCGGTTCCTGATCAAATGGGGCGAGCTTTTCCATAATGGCTTTATAAGTTAATGAAGAATGTTGTTGGCCCTGAAGGATTAACTGCTCCTTCACCTGTTCAAGCGTAAGTTCTGTCTCTGATCCAGCACGGTGATCGTTCTCCATCGTCCAACGGCCCCCTCCCAAGTAAGTCATCTTTATATGTATCACACTCTTGATTAAATTGTCAACGAGCAACTAATTAATATATCACAAATTATTTATTTTGTCAATATCTTTTTTCCTTGGCGGCGTGCGGGCCCTGCCATGCTTCACTGATAAATAGTTGTCATGCATATAATTGTTATGATAATATTATACATGCGATATAAAAGGAGTGGACGTATGCGAAACGACGAATCGCCAGGTTTCATCATTAGCGCATAGGCAGAAAACTAATCCAAGGCCTGACCCAGCGGTTTCAAGCTTATTACGCCGGCGCCGGCGTTTGAACAAAACAAGGAAAGAAGCGAACAAGACATGCAGAAACAAGCGTTATGGAACCTCAATTTTTTAGCAATCTGCTTCAGCAGTTTTTTTATTTTTATGACCTTCTACGTGTATGCAGTTACGCTCCCGACGTTCGTCCTTGAGAGCTTGGGCGGGGGACAACAAGAAATTGGTCTTGTCACTACGGTTTTTGTTATAGCTGCGGTTATTTTCCGGCCTTTAACGGGGAAATGGCTGGATGAATGGGATCGGAAGAAGCTGCTCTTTCTTTCACTCGTCCTCTATACCGTTTGCTGCATCCTTTATTTGTCGGTAAGCAGTATGAGCATGCTGCTGCTGCTGCGCATCGTGCATGGCGTCGGGTTCGGCATAGCCGCAACGGCCTTTTCCGCCATTGCGGTGGATACGGTACCCGCAGAGCGCAAAGGAGAAGGCATCGGATATTTCGGGCTATTTATGAGCCTGGCTATGGTCGTCGGGCCGTTCCTCGGCATAACCGTTATGTCAAGCTATGACTTTACCGTACTCTTCGGACTATGCATAGCGGCCTCCGTGCTCTCGTTCGTATGCGGCATGATGACCCGTATTCCCGAGCGCGTCACGGTCAAACTTGCGGGGATCCCCTGGAGCTGGAACCGTTTCATCGAACGCCGGGCCATTCCCATTTCAATCGCCGCAAGCGTATTGGCTTTTTCCTACGGGGCAATTTCCACCTTTATTTCCGTCTACGCCAAGGAACTCGGATTACCGCAGTACGCCAGCTATTTCTTTATGGTATTTGCGGCCATCATCTTAATTTCCCGACCGTTTACCGGCAAGCTGTTCGATCGATTGGGCGCGCATGTATTGGTTTATCCGGGGCTTGTTTTGTTCGTCGGCGGCATGATCGGGTTAAGTCAAGCGCATTCCGCTTTCATCTTTTTGCTCACCGCCGGCATCATCGGCCTAGGCTTCGGCGCGCTGCTCCCAAGTTTTCAGACCATTGCCATCCAATCTTCGCCGGCTCACCGCAGCGGACTCGCCACGGGTACATACTTTGTCTTCTTCGATACGGGATATGCCTCCGGCTCTTATATTTTGGGGGTTATCGCCGCCCATACGAACTATCGCACCATGTATCTTATAGGCGGTTTGATCGTCGCGCTTACGATCGTCATCTATTACGGGCTGCATCATAAACCGCAGATGCGTTCACGCGAAAGAAACGACATCGCGTTCTTCCAAAGCGAAAAACCTTGATCGCTCAAGGTTTTTCGCTGTTTTATATGGGTTACTTGGCCGCCGATGCCTTTCCTTGCAGAGCTTTGCTCATATGAAGCACCTGCGCGGCTAATGCTTCTATTCTCCGTACCACGGCCGGATCGGAGACTTCATCATGGATGCGTTAAGAAACGAATTAGAGGGCTGCGTCGATTTTATGGAGCCTCAAGGCGGGATACATTTATGGTGCAAACCAAACGGGGAATGGGATGAGAACGCGCTGTTCAAGGAATCGATCCAGAACGGGGTTATTTTCGCCCCCGGTACGACGCTCGGTTCCAGCCGAAACTTTATGAGGTTTACTTACAGCCGTACGGAAGCCGGCAGCATACGCGAGGGCATACGCCGATTTGCCGAAGCCTTGAGGCGATTCAAGCGCTAAAAGGTCCCGTGTTTGATAAACACGAAACCTCCGCTTTGCCTGCTATTATATACGGTTTAGCAGTCGATCCGCCGTCATATAAGCCAAGGCCATGATCGTTTCCGTCGGATTATAGGAAGGAAAGGTCGGGAACTGTCCCCCTCCTATGGCATACAGTCCTTCGCATTCATGCACTTCTCCGAACGGACTGACAACCGATGAATTCGGGTCCCAACCCATCCGGTGGGTGCCGACGTCATGAACGGACACATGGTAAGCGGGAGCAGGCGAATCCTCCCACCATTCGCTCATCCCCATTTCCTGCGCGATTTGCCGCTTGATTTTCATGAAATATTCGACGGTCTTCTTATCGTACTCCGTCCAATCATGCGTGATTCTTAACGCCGGTTGGCCAAATTGATCCTTCACGACCGGATCAAGATCACAATAAAATCGGCGGGAAGGCAGCGTGGAATGCTGCGAATACATCCTGAAGAGCTTTCTGTAATTTTCACTCATCCAATCCTTGAAGCCCTTTCCCCATCTCGGAACGTGCGGAGGAAGGCCGTGGGCGGTTTCAAGCGGCTGCATATCGCCGGTCCAAGTATTGATCGGAGACCCCCAAAGAACCCCTTCCTCATTATCGGGAATCAATTCCGACGTAAAATCGTCAATTACGGAGCCCCCCTGCAGCGATCCCATGAACGGATTCGTCCAGTACGGCAAAATGCCGGTGAACCAACCGAAATTGTGCAGCATCAAATGCTTGCCGACCTGCCCGTTCTTATTGATCCCGGATGCCAGAAGCAGTCTTGCGTTCTCGAGAGCGTAACAGCCGAGAATCACAATGTCGGCCTCGAGTTCCATCGCTTTTCCTTCCGAGTCGAAGTAAGAGACGCCTTTGACCCGGCCGGTTGAATCGCGATTCACGCGGAAAACCCGGACAAAGGGGTGTATCTCCAGATTTCCGGTTTCCTCGGCGGCGGATTTAATGATTTCATGGGTCGATATTTTGGCTCCAACGTGACAAGGGTAACCATGGCAAAACCCGCAATTGGTACAGGCCGATCTGCCTTTATAATCAACCGTAGCTATGGCCGTCGGCGTCGGGAACGGATGATAGCCCAGACGTTGGGCCGCATCGGCAAATAAATGATCGGTTGATCCGCGCTGCATCGGAGGCATAGGATACCCCCGGGTGCGAGACGCTTCAAACGGGTTCCCGCCCGGCAGGCGCTCCCCATTCATATGCCCTGCGCATCCGGATACCCCGATCTCCCACTCCACACGGTCATAATAAGGCTCCAGCTCTTGATAGCTTAAGGGCCAATCGACCAAGGTCGTATCTTCCGGGAGCGCCGCTTCCGAGAAGCGTTCAATAACCGTGCTTCGCATACTGAAATCTTTCTCGCGGAACCGGAACGCAGCCCCGCCCCAACTGATCGTTCCTCCTCCCGTTCCGATAGACGGCGGAATCTGAAAAGGATCGCCCAGGCCAAGCTTATTCGATGCCCAGGGCAAAATAACAGCCGCTTTGCCTTCATTCGGCCTCCAGGTTAGCGGATCCTTTCCCATATGCGGCACAATGGCGCTCCGGCGGTAATACCGGATTTCATCAAACTTGGATTGAAAATCGGATTCCTTGTAAAAGGCCCCTTTTTCAAGTCCGACCACCTTAAGTCCCGCGCGGGCAAGCTCTGTCGCTACAATGCCTCCCGATGCGCCCAAGCCGACTACGATAGCGTCAATTCGTCCAGTCATGGCTTCACCCCGCTTACAGCCGATCGGTTCGCTTCCTGGCGAAGGTCGGCAAGAGTCAGCACTTTCATTTGTTTGGCGTCATAGCCTAACTGCATCTGCTCGGCCGTATACCCCCACTGGGCGCCGGGAAATCCGACCAGCTTCCAGCCGACCGCATCCCGGTTCCCGCCGTAGAGAGGATCGCCGAACGTTCCCTCCAGCGTATGCTCATACACAACCGCGAAAAATTGCGCCAGACTGTCCGGCTCCTCATCGGTAAGCGAGCCCTCGATTTCATGAAGCATCCCGTCCTGCTGTTCTTCGGTAAGCTCGACAAACGGAGCTCCATACCGCTCTTGGCACAAACGGTCGAAAGCTGTAATTCCTTGTCGATAAAAGGTTTGGAGGTGGCTAAAATAGCCACCCAGCGCCCGATCGATGTAAATAACGGCTCCGGCTTCCCGTGCGCCCGGACTTAACGGATCGCTTGGAATGATACGGGCGGTAATAGCCTCGATTGTGCCGGCTTCCTCGTCATTAAAAAACATATACGTCTGAACGTTTTCCCCGCTCGCCGTCATTGCCGATTCTCCTCCCTGTATGTCGACTGGTATGTAACGCACTAGCCAAGAGGCAAAGCTTTAAACCGCCGTGTGTTCTCCGTTATCGCGATCTCAACCGGCAGCCGTTCCATGCTTGAGGCTCCGAAAAAACCGTCGATCCCTCTGGTCCGCTCCAGCACGTAGCGAACGTCGTCCGGCTCTGCCAGGGGGCCGCCGTGGCAGATGACCAGCACGTCCGGATTCGCCTCTTTGGCAGCGTCGTGCATAGCTTGAATGGCACGGATGGAATCGTCCAGGGTCATCGTGCTTTTCGCTCCAATTGATCCTTTGAGCGTCGTACCTACATGGGCCACGATGACATCGGCGCCGGCTTCTGCCATGGCACGGGCTTCATTCGGATTGAACACATAGGGGGTGGTCAGAAGGTCCAGCTCATGGGCAATTCTAATCATATCGACTTCACGGTCATACCCCATTCCCGTTTCCTCCATATTTTGCCGCAGCTGTCCTTCATAGAGCCCTACGGTAGGGAAATTTTGCACGCCTTTAAATCCGATTCTTTTCAATTCCTCAAGAAAAATAGGCATCTGTCTGAAGGGGTCGGTGCCGCATACGCCTGCAAGCACAGGGATGTTCTTCACAACCGGTATAACTTCGCCCGCCATCTCCACAACAATCTGGTTGGCATCGCCATAAGGCATCAAGCCGGCAATGGACCCGCGTCCCGCCATTCTGAATCGGCCGGAATTGTAAATAATGATCAGGTCGGCTCCGCCCGCTTCCGCACATTTGGCGGAAATTCCTGTTCCCGCGCCAGCGCCGATAATCGGCAGCCCTTGGGCCACCTGATTGCGTAATCGTTGTACAATTTCTTTTCTACTCATGACGAAGCACCTCGCTATATTTGATATATGCATCTAGCTTTTCGGCCATGGCCTGGGCAAAAACCGGATCGTTGATGTCCGTGTCCATGATCACCACCTCAATATGGGGAGCGAGTACTTGCCGCAGGTTATCAACCAATGCCCGGTCCGCTTGAGGGTCGTAAAATACTTCCCCTTGTTTGGCAATCGAAGAGATGCCCTTGAGCGGAATAAAGACACTCACCGGACCGGTTGCCATGTTTAACTTGCGGCCTATGATTTTCCCTAATTCCGCACACTCGTCAGCGGTAGTTCGCATCAGCGTAACGTTCGGGTTGTGTCTATAAAGCGTCCTTCCCTGAAAGCGGGCCGGAACGGTATCGGGCGTCCCGAAATTAACCATATCGAGCGCGCCGAGCGACACGACCTGAGGAATGCCGAGGCGGCCTGCCGTTTCAAGCCTGTCCGCTCCTGCCGACAGCATACCGCCGACCCATTCGTCCGCAAGCTCTGTGGTCGTCAAATCAAGTGACGCACGGATGAAGCCGTCCTTCATGAGTCCCTCCATGGCGCGCCCTCCCGAGCCGTTGGCATGAAACACCAGCACTTCATAACCGCGTGCTTCCAGCCAATCGCGCGCTTGCAGCACGCAGGGCGATGTAACCCCGAACATGGAAACGGACACCAGAGGCCTTGCTTGTTGGTGCGGCTTATAGGCGGCGCTCGCCCGGGCCATTCCGGAGATGGCGGCAGCCGCATTGGCAAGTATTTTCTCCGAGATGGAATTAATCCCGGCGATGTCCACAACGGAATACATCATCGTAATATCCGACTGGCCCACATACGAACGAATATCGCCGGACGCGATCGTGGATACCATCAGCTTGGGAACGCCGACCGGCAGTGCGCGCATCGCATGAGTAGCTATCGAAGATCCCCCCGAGCCCCCCAACGCCAGCACGCCGTGCAGCCGTCCTTCTTGATACAGTTTGCGAACCAACTCCGCCGCCCCGGCCGCCATCCGCTCCATAGCAAATCCCCGGTCGTTTCGCTCAATAAGAACGCCGATATCGGTTCCGGCTGCCCGGGCCACGTCTTCCCTGGTCAGGTGCGGCGAAATCCGGGGACTGCCCAGGACGCCGACATCGATAACGATCACTTCGCAGCCTGCAGACCGAATACGATCCATCACAAATTCATATTCATTGCCCTTCGTATCCAATGTTCCTATAAGAACTACCGTTTCCATCGCCAGAACCTCCGTCGGCATTTTGTCTCCCTTTAACGCTTGGGCTGCTGAACGGGGGGAACCGATCTGAAGTCGGGAAGCTGCCGCAATTCCTTCTCCGAGCCCGGGGGCGAATACACCACGAATACTTTCATCGGCTCTTTACCCGTATTAACGGTATAATGGTACCTGCTTTCGGGAACATAGATGGTGCTCCCTGAAGCGACCGTATAAACGATGGGATTGCCGCTTGCATCTTCCACCATCTGTTCCCCTTCGCCGGAGATGACATAGATAAGCTCCTCCGCGCCCGGATGGTTGTGACGGTCGTGCCCCTGTCCCGGCTGCATCTCGACGATACCGGCGCTAAAGCCGGCCGAGCCGGTCACTTCGGGCGTGCATGTCATCACGATGCGGCCCCAGTCAAACAGCATCGTCTCAACTTCATGCGTCTCGATAACGAAATGTTTACCGCTCATCCAGAAAGCCTCCTCTCGAATTTGCTCTTATTTTTTCCCTTCCGCTTGATCGATTAACGGCTTGAGGTATTCGTAGGCTTGGCGGGCTACAAGATCCGGCTCCACATCCCGGCGGTCAAATCCGATTTCCATCGCCAGATAACCGTCGTAGCCAATATCCTTAAGCGCGTTAATGACGGAGACGAAATCCCCTTTGCCTTGTCCCGGCGCAAGCCGGTCATTATCCGAAATATGGATGTGGTGAAGATGTTCGCCCATTCGGTAAATGTAATCTGAGGACACCTCTTTACGGTAAAGAGCGTGGAACGTATCGAACATCACCTTGACGTTCGGTTCGTTAACCTCTTCCATCAAATTCAGGGCATCGTCGCACCGGTCCACAATGTTGCTGTCATGCGAGGTAGGCTCGATGACAAGCGTTACCCCGTAATCCGCAGCCGTCTTGGAAATTTCCTTCAATGCCTCGGCGCTCCAAGCCCACGCTTGTTTAAGGCTTGTGCCGAAAACTTGCCAGCCGGGAATGTACAGCACCGTTTTGCCTCCCCAATAGGCGCACAATTCGATGACGTCTTTATAATGCTCGATCGTGTGGCGTCTCTCTTCCGGGATCGGCGAAGCGACATTATGGCCGGGACCGCCGCTAAGGCCGGGCAGCATGCTGGATACTTCCATTCCGTAATGCTCCAGCACCTTCTTGATATGCTCGCGCCTCTCCTTGGTCGTCGTGGGCGGGTAAGCATGGGGACTGGCTGCGCCGATCTCAATCCCTTCGTAACCGATTTTGGAGAGGCGCTTGATCACCTCTTCCAGCGGATAAGCGGGCAGCCAAACCGGGAAACTCGCATAGGGCCAAGTGTTAAAGGACAATTTCATCGTCATGATCGAAGACCTCCCAAAGTTATTTTAATAAGTGGTGCCGTTATACTTCGCTACGTTCTCTTTGGTCACAACCGGGGATTCCAGTTTAATGAATTCAGGCATCGGTTCGCCGACCAAAGCCTTGGCAGCCGCAATCACGTTCATCGGCGCAATGACCGGATAAACGGCCGTACCCGCGATTTCTCCATCCGAGATGGCATCGAATGTCGTTTGCATACCATCGATGCTGATCAATTTAATTTCGTTCTGTCTGCCGGCCGCCTTAATCGCCTGTAAGGCGCCCATGGTCATCATGTCGGCGTGGGTATATACGGCGTCGATTTGCCCCTTGGGAAACCGCTGCAGCAGATCTTCCATCACTTTCAGTCCCTGTGCCTGGTCATAGTTGGCATGCTGACTGGCGATGACTTTAATGTCCGGAGAGCCGGCGATGGCATCGGTGAACCCTTTGTGCCGATCGATGGTAGGCGATGCCGAAGGGCTTCCCTGCAGTTCAACAACGTTGCCCTTTCCATTCAACAGGGTAACAAGAGATTGGCCCGCATTCATCCCCAAATCCAAATCATTGGCTTTGATCGTCGTCAGCACTTTGGTGTTAACGGTACGATCGACGGAGATCACCTTGATGCCCGCTTTCACAGCCCGTTCAACGGCAGGAACAAGCGCATCTTTCTCGACCGCGTTAATGATTAAAACCTGCACGCCCTTGGAAATAAAATCATCCACGATACTCGTTTGAACGCTCGGATCGTTTTGTCCGTCGCCTACCAGCAGCTCCATGTTCGGAAAATATTTCTTGGCCGCTTCTTCCGTTCTGCTCTTCAAAGCCGCGCCGTAAGGAAAAGTCAAAGAAGCGACTGCAAAACCAACTTTACCTTTAATGGAATCGGGGGAAGCCTTCAGCGTTAATGCCTCCTGACACTCCTTGCCGCAATAGAGCCCATAGTCGATTGGAACGGGCGTAGCGGAAGTCCCCGCTTTGGCTGCTCCTTCCGTTGACGAAGCCGATTCTTTGCTGCCGGTGCCGGCCCCGGTGCCATTGTTGTTGCTGCTGCCGCTGCCGCATGCCGTCATGAACAGCAATAACGCGGAAAGTGCTGCCGAAGTCATGATTCTCATGAGATTCATTGTTTTTCAATCCTCCTTTTTTTGCTTTCAACAACCTTCCTGCTCCACGAACGACGATACGATCCCCCCTTTATGTAATCAAAGCCCTTATTAAAGACCCGACCACTGCTGTTTGATCCGCTGCTTCAAGCCCTGGGTTGTAAACAATACGGCGACTACAATAATGACCCCTTTCGCTATTTGCTGATTGAAAGGAGAGACGCCCAGCAGATTCAGAAGATTCGCAACCATGGCTAATAAAAGAACCCCGGCAACCGTGCCTGCGACACTCCCGCGCCCGCCCATTAAACTGGTGCCGCCGATGACAACGGCAGCTATGCTGTCCAGCATAATGAAGCTGCCCGCTGTCGGATGGCCGACATACAGCCTGGCGGTCGTCATTAATCCGGCGAGCGCTGCCGACAAACCGCTAACCGCATAAACTGCAAGCAGGATCCGGGTCGTTCTCACGCCGGAAAGACGCGCCGCCTCCAAGCTTCCGCCAATCCCGTAGACAAATCTGCCGAATGGCAAATAACGCAGAACGATTCCGGCGAGTACCGCGCTTAGTATAAAAAGCAGAACCGGCCCGGGTATGCCCGCTATTTTGCCGTTGCCAAGCAGCTCGATCATGGCGCTGTTAGCCTTGAAGTCGATAGGCGTTCCTTTGGTCAGAAGCAGCGCAACGCCATTGCCTGCCGCCATCGTCGCAAGCGTCATAATGAACGGTTGAATGCCTAGAAACGTGGCCCCGATTCCGTTAATCAGGCCACCGCATACGCCGATGATCAGCGCGATCAGGATGGCTCCCGTTACGGGAATCCCTTGCTTGATCATCGTGGCGAATGTAACCCCGACGACAGCGAGAATGGCGCCTACGGAAAGATCGATACCGCCCGTCAGGATGACAAAGGTCATGCCGACAGCCACTACGCCGGTTATGGAAGCCTGACGCGCCACATTGATCATGTTCTGCAAGTTATAAAATTCCGGCGCCAGGATGGCGGTGAGAATAAACATGACGATAAAAAGAAGGAGAGTCACCTGATAATTTTGCATCACTTGGAAGACCATCTTACCGCTGCCTGCATGGCTCTTGGGTACAACTGCGCTTTCATGATTCACCTGATGATTCGCTTCGCTTTTCACTGTGTCATCCCTCCTACGGCATATTTCATAATCGTTTCCTCGGAAGCGAACTGTCGATCCAATTCTCCGGCGATCTGTCCTTTATGCATGACAAGAACGCGATGGCTATTTTCTAAAATTTCAGGCAGCTCGGACGATATTAAAATCACACCCATGCCCTGCTCGCAAAGCTCCCGGACGACTTTATATATTTGTGCCTTGCTCCCGATATCTATCCCTCTGGTCGGCTCATCCAGGAGGAGAATGCCGATGCCTGTTTCCAGCCACTTGGCCAGAACGATCTTCTGCTGGTTGCCGCCGGATAAACTCCCGACGAGAATCCCCAATCCCGGCAATTTGATCTGCAGCGATTCCACATAGCGGTTGGCAACGATTCGTTCTTTGCGGCGGTGTATCCATTTCGGCTTTGAACAGGCCATGAACATATTTTGCAGCGCGGAAAGATTTTTGAACAATCCCTGGCTCCCGCGGTCTTCGGGAACCAGGCCAATCCCGTTATCGACCGCTATTCTCGGGGAGGCGATTTTGATCTCGCGCCCGCGAACGAATATTTTGCCGGCGTCTATCGGATCTGCTCCGAATATCGCTCTGGCCAGCTCGGTTCGGCCTGCCCCTCTTAGACCTGCAATTCCTAGAACCTCCCCTTCGTAAAGGGAGAAATGGATATCCTTAAGGACCCCTCTTCGGGACAGCCCTTCGACCCGCAGCAGTTCCCGACTTTTCTCATGGCCCGACCTGCCCGCGGGGGCACTGCTGATATGACGTCCCACCATCTTCCCGACCAAATCGTCGGGATTCGTCTCTTCCATGCTGCCTGCGTCGATCTGCTGCCCGTCCTTCAAGACTAAATACCGGTCCGCCAAGCCGAATATTTCATTCAATCTGTGGGAGATGAAGATGACGCAGACGCCGCGCTCCTTCAGCATCCGCACAATGTGAAGCAGCCTATCCACATCTTCTCCGCCCAGGACGGCAGTCGGTTCGTCCAAGATCATAACACGCGCATTCCGGTAAAGCGCTTTGGCGATTTCAAGCATTTGCTTCTCGGCTATACTAAGCGCGGAGACAGGCTTCTCAACCGGCAAATGCACGCCGAACTCGCTAAGGAACCGCTGCGCTTCCTCTTGCAGCGCTCTCCAATTGATGAAGCCTTTCGTCTGGTGATAACTGGTAAAGAATAGGTTTTCGGTAACGGAAAGATGAGGAAATAAATTAAGCTCTTGATACACGGTTACAATCTCGTTTTTCTCGGCATCGAGAGGGGTATGAAATTCCACTTGCCGGCCGCTCATGAATATTTCGCCGGTATCGGCTTTAATGGCGCCGGAGAGAATTTTGATTAACGTCGATTTACCGGCCCCATTCTCTCCGACGAGAGCCAGGATTTCGCCGGAATTCATCTTCAAATTGACGTTATGTAACACTTTAACGCCGGAGTAACTCTTTGAAATATTTCGCATTTCCAAGAACGGGGTTCCTTGAACATCATCGACCTGTTTATTCACCACAAGACACCACCCTTTATTTTCCACAATGTCTGTATCATGGGATGTAACCGGTTACAATTGATTGAATGTGTGTAATCCAATGTTCACTTGTAAGTAAAGGTCAGTTCTCTGTTAACAAACGGCATATGCATAATTTCATTGAACGTTAATACTGCTGCTCCTACAATGCCTGCTTGCTCCCCTAATAAAGAATGCTGAATGGACAGGTTGCGAGTCGTTAACGGCAAGGACCGTTGATAAACCGCCTGCCTGATCGAGGCTAACAGCACATCGCCTACCTGCGATACCCCGCCGCCGATCAACACCAGGGCCGGATTAAAAAAATTAACCAAACTCGCCAGCACATTCCCGATAGCCGTGCCGCCTTCCCGCATAAGCTCTACGGCAACCGGGTCCGATTCTTCCACCGCCTTCCTGACATCCGCCAAGGTTAGCTTTTTCTTCTCGGCAAGGATCGCAGCTAATAATTCACTTTGACCGTCCCGCGCCATCTGCTCGGCTCTTGCGGCGATGGCCCTCCCTCCGGCAAGCGCTTCCAAACATCCCCGGTTTCCGCAATAGCAAAGAAAGTCATGGCCGATATTGATATGTCCGACATTCCCTGCACACTCCGTGGAGCCTCGATAAATGTGCCCGTTACAGATGATGCCGGCTCCAATGCCGTTGCCAATCTTCAAGAAGATTAAATTATCGACCTTGCTGTCCTGCTCAAGCATTTGCTCCCCGAGAGCCATCGTATGTACATTGTTGTCTACGTATAAGGGACATTCAAAGTGCTGCGCCCAAAATTCGCGGATCGGATACCGATCCCATCCGGGCATAATGGATAGCGATGCCGGCAGGCCCCGACTGTACTCAACCGGACCCGGCAACCCCATTCCAATTCCTTTGACCTGGGATCGTTCAATCCCTTTGTTCCGGAGCAAGGCAAGAACCAAATCTTTGATTTGCTTAAGCACCGCCGCCGGTCCTGCGGCAACATCGATATCGTTAGACGATTCGGATATCAGAATATTGCAGTTCAGGTCTGTTATGCCGACTCCCGCATGCGTGGATTCCAGATCGATAGCCGCGATATAGCCCGCTTCAGCGTTAAAGGATAGAAGCTGCGGCTTGCGTCCGCCTGTGGAGGGGCCTCTGTCTGATTCCAGCGCCAAATGATTTCGAAGCAAGATTTCGGTATGTTCCGTGATGGTTGCCAGGCTATAGTTGGTTAGCCGGACAAGTTCCGCTTTGGATACCGGCTTCCGGCTGCGTCGAATCGCCTGTAGCACTTCAAGAGTTACCCGAGGCATATTCACGTTGCGACCACTCCTTAAAGTCGACTTTGGTTGAAGATTTGTTTATTTTATTGGTTATTTCTAAAATATATCGATAACTTTTTACAGTCAATATAAAAAAGTCCCTCATTTTCCCAAAAAAGATGCTCAAAAAAAAGACCCGCCAACAGGGCGGGTGGGTTTGCGCCATTAGCGGCTTCATCCGGGAGCATCGTTATTTCCCCGCTCCCATGCGGTACACATGATGCTTATCCTGCACACCGGCCGTAGCGTTTCGGGTATCAAACACAAGCGGCGCATGCTCGATGATTTGGTCGAGCGGAATGACGGAATGGTCCGTAAAAATAATGACACAGTCTGCGCTGCGAAGCGTATCCTCATCGATTTCGACACTCGTATAGCGCTGACCGTTCACTTGAATTTCAGGAATAAACGGATCATGATAGGAGACCGAGAATTCCGCTTCCGCAAGCAAGTGAATGAGGTCAAGCGCCGGCGATTCCCGGACGTCGTTAATATCTTTTTTATAAGCGACGCCATAAAGAAGAATGCTGGCATGCTCCGGTGCGGACTGCTTGGCAAGTATAGCCTTCACACGGTTCATGATGTAGGACGGGATGGAGCGGTTGATTTCATCGGATAGCTGGATGAATTTGCTTTCGGTACCGAACTTCTGGGCCTTCCACTGTAAATACAACGGATCTACCGGAATACAATGTCCGCCGATTCCCGGACCGGGATAATAAGCGGTAAATCCGAACGGCTTCGTTTGGGCCGCCTCGATTACTTCCCATACATCGATGTTCATCTTATCGCAAATTGCCGCTATTTCGTTCATGAAGCTGATGTTGATTAGACGGTGGGAATTTTCCAAGAGCTTCGTAAGCTCCGCTACTTCCGGAGAAGAGACTCTCACAATCTTATCAAAGACGCTGCTATACAGGGCTTGGGCACATTCTACACAGGTAGCGGTTAGTCCACTTACTATTTTTGGTATTTGCTCCACTTTATAGTCTTTGTTTCCGGGATCAATTCGTTCCGGCGAGTAACCGATGTGGAAGTCGATGCCGGCCGTCAAGCCGCTTTCCTTCTCCAGCAAGGGCTGCAGAACTTCCCGCGTCGTTCCCGGATACGTGGAGCTCTCCAGAATGACCATCTGGCCTTTGTGCAAAAACTTGCCGATTTCTACAACGGCCTTCTCTAATATCGTAAGATCGGGGGAATGGGAAGCGTTAAGAGGTGTGGGGACACAAATAATAATCGCATCGGCCTCTGCGACTTTCTCATAACGATCGGTAGGATGATACCGCTCTGTCGCCAGGCTCCATCGCAATTCTTCGTCTTGGACATCAGGCAAGTAGCTGACACCCTGGCGCAACCCTTCAATTTTTTTCGGGTCCACATCAACGCCATAAACGGTATGACCTTTATTTACAAACAGAAGGGCCAACGGAAGCCCTACATATCCTTGACCGATTACTGCTATTTTTTGAAACGGACGATCTATGCTGCTGGGCACGAAACTACCTCCTTGTTAAATTATTTTATAGGTCTGCCGGGATTACCGACGTAGGTTTGCCCGGATGGAACATCCTTGGTAATGACCGCTCCCGCACCTACTATGGCCTCTTCGCCGATTGTGATACCCGGTAGTAACGTGGCGTTATTTCCGATTCTCGCCCGTTGTTTAATAATGGGGCCTTGGTGATGATAGTTGCCCCGTCCCATATATTTATCATTGGCGGTCGAGCAGCAGGGACCGATAAACACATCATCCTCAATAATCATGTCGCTTGTAATGTAAGATGAGGTTTGGACGGTGACACGTTTCCCTATCGTCGTCTTCGGTTCGACAATGACATTTCGACCAATAATGCTGCTCTCCCCAACCGTAACGCGTTCTCGAATACTGGCCATATCCCCGACAAGAACATCGTTCTCCAAGGCTACCCCGGCATAGATGACGACTCCGCAGCCGATTTTCACATCATCGCCAATGAGAAGCGGAGGCAGGTCTGCAGCCGGCTTCAGCGCCATTTTTTTGTTGGACGCAGGGCCCTTTCCGAGTACGGACAAATCGCCGATTTGAACGCCACTGCCGATTTGCGTACCGCTTTTAATGACCACATGGTTTCCGATCGTTACATCGTCCCCTATCGTGACATCCGGTTCGATGACAACATGAAGGCCGGTCGTTACGTTTTTCCCATAACTAATTTGCTGTCCTTGATCCATGGATATTGTCTCCTTTTCAATCCTCATCTAGATGCGCATGCCGGACAATTTCCAACGGCGCTTACTGGATTTTCGAATAAATCTCAAGCAGCTTGGGGATTACATGTTCTACGCTGTGATATTTCTCGACATAAGCCCGGCTTGCTTTTCCGATACTATGGCGAAGTTCTGGGTTATGAAGAAGATGAAGGAGCACATCGCGAATCGTGTCGGGATTGGCTACCACGATCGGCAGATCCGGAGGAAATTTGCTTTTGACATCTTCCCTTACGTAAGCTACAACCACTTTTCCCATGGCCATCGCTTCGACGCTAAGCATGCCGTAGGTGCCGCATAAAATTTGATCCACGATAATATCGGCGTTCAAATACGACTTCATCGCTTGCTGGTGGCTCATGTTTTCTACGGCAAAGTAGGTGAAGTTATGGGTTAGCTTCAGTTCCCCTACCGCCTTCTCAATATAGTACGATCCTTTAAATTCCCTATTCGTAGGAGCGTGAATAATAACCGGATTGAGATTACCCGGCGATGGATAAACATAAGGAAATTTCTGGTAGTCACAAACGAGAGGAAGCACATGAACATGTTCGTAATAATCCGAGACATACGGATATATCTCGTAGTCCTGCACAATCGCGTGTTTCATATATTTACTTAAAAATGTCAGGTTCTCGTGTATCGTTTCATCCGTCATATAGCTGGGGGGAATGGGATAAGGATTCATCATTAAGGCGCCCTTGACCGTCCGGACGTCATTCCCCCAATGATGCATCACCATTTTCTTCCCTCTCTCGTGAATAAGCGGCACATCATAGTTATTGACGACAAAGGTGTTGCCGTTATGAAAATGAAACAAATCTACATAGTTCACCAGCGGGTCTATCAGCTTAATTAATTCATAGGCATCCGTATTGATCACGCTGCCGATATAATTCAAGTAGGATTGGAACCAATTGTATCCGTTTGCCTTATACCCAGCTTGCCTTAAGCCGCTTACCAACGCCCTCATCTGCCCCGCTATCTCTGTCGGCGCATGAACAATGATCATATGTTGCCTCCTTCACGAAGTTATGGATAATTAATCAATACTAGAATTTATTCAAGTCTAACAATAATCGCCTGTACTCTCGTAAAAAATGGTTTGTTGTGTAGGTCATCAACATTTTTAGAAACATACTATTTAATATCAATACAAACCTTATAAAATTAGGAGTGAAAAGATGGTTCCAACATCCTCAAGCGGATACTTATCGCCGAGCGCTTACGACTTACGCAATCAGGTATGCATGATTCCATGCGGAGATTTCTTAAACGGCATCCCGCTCAAATGGAGTGACGAGCAGCTGAAGTACTACACAGGTTATATACTAAACGGACAACCGATCGACAGCATGTTCAAAGGGTTTATTTTCAATGGATACCAGGCCCGGGAAAGTCATTCCATCCATCCGTTGTTTATCGGCTTTGCCGAGCCTTCGGACATGACGGATTGGCTGAGCTGGATTGATGCTTTGTTTGCCCCTGAAGCAAATTTGCATGCCCTGCATCGTTTATCCGGAAACGACAAAATGGATGTTTGGATTTCTTTTCCTTATCCCCATCCCTTCCAGAGAAGCTTCGGCGTCGTTCAAGGGCGTAATCTTGATTTCGAGTCGGACATCGACCGTCTAACCGCTATCCAATGGTGGCTGGATCAGCTGCTGGACCGTTGGCGGGAACATTCTCATCTTCACGATAAGCTGGAATTAAGAGGATTTTTATGGCAAAGGGAAGTGATTGACGGCGATGATGAAATGCTTGTGAAATGGATTAACGCTGCCATCCATGCGAAGAAGCTTCTTAGTATGTGGCTGCCCAATTATGGCTCCGGCGGCCTTATCGATTGGCAGGTATTGGGGTTCCACGTGACAGCCCTGCACTCCAACTATAGTGGAAATTCCAGCTTTGATGCCGGTTGGATAAACAATGCTTGCTTATTTGCCAAATATTTCAAAACAGGCATCCAGGTGACCTGGGGCAAAGGCTTGATGTATAACGATACGCATCATCTCGACTACTTTAATCGGGGCTTGGAAGATCAAAACAGCTATATGAACGAATCGTTCCTTGTGTATCAATTTCAGAATCAGACGCTGGAATCGATCTATAGGAATGATCTCGCAGGTTATATCCAGCTCTATTTGTTTGTTAAAGGTCTATATCAGAAAATCAATTACCCCGGCATTAGCTACTGATTTTCTCGCATCGCAAAGAGCCGCCATCCGGCGGCTCTTTTGCATGCTGATCTCGTATTAAACTGTTTTTACGATGAGGTAGGGCGGGTGTTCTTCGGACAACAATACCGGATCAAGGCTGTGTACACGCACATATACCCCATGGTTTTCCAAGCTGTGACTGCGCCAAGGATGAGCAAGATGTTCCAGCGCAAAGCTGCCTTCCTTCGTTTCGGAACAAAAATAACCTTTGCTTCTTGCTTGCGTATAGACAGGACGGACATGCGTAACCGATTGCTCATCCCACGCTGCGACGATTTCGTGCAAATCGAGACGCACCTCCGAGCCCACCTCAGGTAAAGGGACGTACAAAATCATCGAGGTGACTTCCATATCCGAGGGGATTCCCGCTATATTAAAGGAAACGTACATCTCGTTGTCCTGGACAAATAAGCGATTAGGAATAAAAAACATGGATTTCTCTAGGGAGTCCACTGTTAATCCTCCATTTCCCTCCATTAAGAAGGCAGGTTATCATAAATCTGCTCCAGCCTATCGACCACAACTTCCTTGGCATGATATTTTTCTGCATACTCCCGCCCTTGCAAGCCCCTCTCCACTCGAAGCGCGGGGTTCTCGAGAAATGACTGAATAGCTGTGAGCACATTATCCGGGTTCGCATTCATAATCGGCAGCTGAGAAGGAAACTGAGCGACGATATCGTTCCGAATATAGGCAATAACCGGTTTCCCCAGCGCCATCGCTTCAACGCTAAGCAAGCCGTAGGAGCCGCAGCGAATCTGGTCGACGATCAGGTCGGCCTCCCGGTAAAGCCGAATCGCCTCTTCATGATTCAAGTGCTGAATACGCCGATATTCAAAGCTGTACGATTTCTGCAGTTCCTGAATCGCCGCTTCGATGGCCATCGTCCCCTTGAATTCGGGGTTTGTCGGCGCATGAAGAATGAGCGGCCTCTTGACATCGTTCTTAGGGTAAAACGGAACGATTGGCGTAAGATCGATGGAGATCGGCACGACATGAACTTTCTTATAATAAGGCTGGGCATAGGCGTAAACCTCATAATCTTGTACGATCGCTTCGTCCACATACCGGCTGATTTGGGTCAATCGGTGGTGTATCACTTCATTTGCCGGAGAATCGCCCGTATACACATACGGATTATGAACTCGTGCCCTATCATGAAATCGGATGTCGTTTCCCCAATGATGCATGATCATTTTTTTGCCTTTATGCTTAATGATTTCGAGATCCTGATAATCGGGAAGAAGACTGGTCGCGTAATGGAAATGAAACTGATCAAAGAAATTTACGATGTGCTTATGCGTCTTTTGAATTTCATCCGGGTTCGTATTCACGAGATGATCCTTGTAGCCCAAATAGGAATGAAAGATGTTGTAGCCTGCAGCCAAATGTCCTCTTTTTTTTGCTCTCCGCTCAGAATCCCCATTTGCCCGGCAATCTCAATCGTTCCGTGAAAGATTTTCATTCGGAACGGTTCCCCCTTTTTATCCACTCTTTTGTCTTTCGCAGGCCCTCGGCCAATCCGGTCTTAGGCACCCAGCCTAAGGTACGGCGCAGATAATCGGCATCCAGACAGCGACGGTAAACGACATCCACGGCCCGCTTCGGATGATAGGCGAGCTGCGGGGAGGACAAGCCGCTTATGTCCGATATGATTTCTGCCAACCGGTTCACGCTCGTCTCCTCTCCCGTTCCGACATTAAACACCCTTCCTATAGCGCCTGTATGAAGCCCTGCGGTCAGAAGCGCATCAACGGCATCATCGGCGTACGTGTAATCCCGCGTTTGCGTACCGTCGCCATAGATCATGAAGGGCTGACCCTGATCGGCCGCCTCGAAAAATTTGGCCACCACCCCGCAGTAAGGGTTCGTCGTTAATTGACCGGGCCCGTAGACGTTAGACAACCGGAGAACCGATATGGGCATTTGATACATATGGTGAAAAACTTGACAATAATGCTCCATGGAAAATTTGCTGGCTGCATAAGGAACCGACGTCTGGTAACAGCTCTCGGGTGTTGGAAGAACGTCGGCATTCCCGTAAACCGATGCTGTCGACGTATACACGAAACGCTGCAAGTCCGGGCAGGCTTCCTTCGCTTTTTTCAACAGCAAGTATCCTCCATATAAATTGACGTGCAAATCGTCGTCCATGTTTTGCGCGGACTTGACCAAATTCCTGCAAGCCAAGTGATAAATATGAGTGGTTCGGGGCAATACCCGCTCCAACAGCTGTTCATCCACATAGGAGGCTTCAATGAACGTCAGCCGTTCCGAGACGGGAAGGTTCTCCCGCCTGCTCGTTGAACAGTCGTCAATCACCGTCACGCTTTGCGAAATCGGAAGCAGCTTGCGCAGAAGCTGAGATCCGATAAAGCCTGCTCCTCCTGTCACGAGCACATGACCAAAGGTATTTTTCATTGCCATCCCTCATTCGCCATCATCCCTGTAGAAAATGAGGTTAAGGGTACCTGTACGGCTTGTTGCGTTCGAACGGAATCGTACAACGCAAATATGAGCTCGAGCGCCTTCTTCCCTTCGGAGGCATGAATGACCATGGCGTTTGCGTTTCCTTCCTCGGCTTGAATAAACTGTTCGTACATGAGAAGGTGCTCATCCGAATCGTTGCTCCCGGCTGGAGCTTCGAGCGTTGGATCGTCAAACGACCATTTGCGTATCTCGTTGAGCCCGATTCCTCCGATACATACCGTTCCTTTATTTCCGAAGAGCGTGATGCTGTTGTCATAATTGCTCGGGTAAGTCAAGGTGTTCGCTTCAATGATGCCGATTGCGCCATTGTTAAATTTAACGATTCCGGCAGCAACGTCCTCCGTTTGCTTGGGCAATGGACCGCGGAGCATACTGCCAAACACCTGGTCGTAATCCCCCATGAACCACTGCATCAGATCGACGAGGTGGATGCCCTGGTTGAGCAGCATGCCGCCGTCTTGATCCCATGTTCCTCTCCACGGGGCCGCTTCGTAATAGGCCTGCGATCTTTGCAGCCTCATGGAGATAACGCCCAGATAAAGAGTGCCCATAGCCCCGGCATCTATGAGCTGCTTCAACCGCTTCATGATCGGCTTATACCTCAATTGGTGGCACATGTGCACACAAACCTGATGCAGCTCCGCATGCTTCACGATCTCATCCGCATCGCGAAGGGAAAGGGCCATCGGCTTCTCAAGAATGACGTGCTTTCCCTTCGCAATCGCCGCTTTGGCCAATTCGGCGTGCAGCGCGGAAGGAGTGGCGATGATGACCGTTTGAACGCTTGCATCCTGCAGCAGTTCGGCAAGGTCCTGATATTTGGCTACCTCCGATTTCGAACCCGAAAGCTTCCTATACTCCTGTTCAATTTCATCCATGCGTTCCACCCGAACGTCGCAAAGGGCTGCCAGTCGGGCGCGATCGCATTTGGCAAGCGAAGCGATATGCCTGTCGGATATTCGTCCACAGCCGATTATACCAAACCCCATCATGGCTTTAATTCTCCTTTTAAGCCGATTAATACGTCGATTACCTGGTCTTGCTCGCTCTCTAAAAGGAAGGGGCTCATCGGCAAAGCGAGCAGCTGCTCCGACAATCGTTCCGATACGGGATATGCACCGGGTCCGTAATGGAGAGACGCATAGGCTTCTTGAAGGTGAAGCGGACGCGGGTAATAAACGCCGCTCTGTATATCCTTGCGAGTCAGCGCTTCCTGCAGTTGATCCCGGTGTTCGGACTGTATGCAAAATAAATGGTAGATGTGCGACCGGTCCTGCGGTTCCGGGCCTACGCGCAAATACGGAAGATCCTTGAACGCTTCCCGGTAACGGACTGCCAGACGCATCCGTTCCTTATTCCACGAATCGATCTTCGATAAAGCAAGCTGGACGATGGCGGCATGAAGCTCATCCAACCGGCTGTTATAGCCGATCTCGCTATGATAATATTTTTTATTGCTGCCATGCTGACGGAGCCGGCGGATTCGCTGCGCTACCTCTTTATCAGAAGTCGTAATCAGGCCCCCGTCGCCGATCGTACCCAAGTTTTTGGTTGGAAAGAAGGAAAAACATGCCGCGTGACCGATGCTGCCCACGCGTCTTCCCTTATATTCGGCTCCGAACGCTTGACATGCGTCTTCGATCACCACTAATCCGCGCTTGTTCGCGATGCTCATCATTTCGTCCATATCTGCAGGCTGTCCGAATAAGTGAACGGGAATAATGGCCTTAGTTGCCGGCGTTATTTTTTCTTCGATACGGGCCGGATCAATGTTATAAGTTTGCGGATCAATATCGGCGAACACGGGGGTAGCGCCGACACGGGAAACGGCCTCTGCCGAAGCGAAGAACGTAAAGGGAGTCGTGATGACCTCGTCACCGGGCCCGATCCCGTAAGCATCCAGCGTAAGTACCAGAGCGTCCGTCCCGTTAGCAACGCCGATCGCGTCAGACACTTCCAAATAAGCGGAGATATCGCTCTCCAGACGTTGAACGTTCGGGCCGAGAATAAATTTACCCGAATCGATGGTATCGGCCATCGCTTGCAAGATGTCCTGCTTCATGGACTGAAATTGACGCACCAGCGGAACTAATTCAATCATCGACGAACTCTCCTTTTTTCCATTAAAGATTCATGAATCGCGGGCCAAACGTTCTCCATCCGATGAGCAAACGTATGGTTAGCCATGACTTTCTCCCGCGCCTGCTTGCCAATGAGCATCCGTTCTTCCGGACGACTCAAATAATAGCGCACAAGCTCTACGGTTTCTTCCTCGCCGGAACTGAGAACGAGTTCTTTCTTATCCTCAAACAGACTCTCCAATTCTTCCGTTCGGCTGGCTATCATAAAGGCGCCGGTGCCTAAAATTTCAAATGTGCGCTGCGTGACTTGATCTTGGGCGTTCTGAACGCCGAGCATAATTTTGCTTTTGTGATAAATGTCCGCCGTGTCCTTGTACGGCAAAAAACCATGATAACGATGAAGCGGTACGGAAGCGCCGAATTCCTTTACTTGAAATTCCCTGCTCTCCAACCAGTTGTTTCCCCAAACGTTGATTTCCACTTCGGTCGGAATAAGCGGAAATAATAATTGCTTCAGACTATCGTATCGGAAGGTTCGGGTTTCCAAATGTGTCGTGCCGACAAAAGAGACATCGTATACTTCTTCGGCGCTTTCCGGTTTAGGAGGAAACAAGCGCGGATTAAGAGCAAAATTGAAATATTCCGAGCCCATTCCCAGCTCGCGGTATTTGGGTACGCATTCCGGATGAATGGTCCAGACGATGTCCGGCTTGATGCGTTGAACAAACGGCAGCGATATGGCGTCGAAATGGATTTTGTCTTCCGTCGCCCAATAAATGTGCAGCAGTCCGTATTTTTCACACAAAGCCGGTATGACGTTCAGGGCAGGATTGAATACCGGTTTGTCGATGCCTACGGTAATTAACAGATCCGGCTTATAATAATCAATTCCCGCTTCAATCTCTCTCATATCCCACGAAGATTGGTAATATACTTGATGGCCCATTTGGCATAACGTATCTGCCAAGCTGTTGATATAGCAGGAGAGATGATTCAAAAAAAATATTTTGTATATCCTCAAATATGCTTCCCTCCTTACGCACGACTGCTTTCTTTGCAAGGTATGGGATTTCGTATGAAAAGGAAACGGCACACGCCGTTTCCTTTTTTTTTCTCATGGCGTATGTGCAGCAACCCGTTCGATGGTGGAATCCGGATTTAACTTCACCTTACCGGCAATCATCAATAGATACCCGGCTTGGCTTGCGCGGGAACAATAATCATGAAACACACGATCGGCAAACAACTGCGGGGTCTGAAGGAAGCCAATTTTGTTGAGCAAGTCCCGCTTGAACAAGATGCAACGCTCCAACACATCCTCATCCGCGACATGCTTGTTTAGATGGATTTGGATTGGGATCAACGAAGGGCGGACGATACCGATATCGTCCTGACTGTTCAAACCTTGAAGCATACCGGACAACCAATTGCGTGAAGCCAGGACATCGTGTTTCAACAGAAGCAGATTCTCTCCGGTTGACAATCTTAAACCAAGGTTGCAGGCATCGGAAACGGCATGCTTCCACGGCAATGAAACAAAAGTTATACGCTCCTTGCGGCAATATTCGTCCGTACCATCATTCGATCCATTGTCAATGACGATGATTTCATACGGAATGTCCGTATGGTTGCGAATGGAAGCGATGCATTTTCCGAGAAGCTCCTTCGCCATATGAACGGGAATGATTATACTTGTTTTAGACACTTTCGTCGGCTCCTTCCTCGATGATGTGACGTTGTCGCATGGAGTCGGGAAAGTGCAGCCGCGGACCGAAATTACCCATTAGCTCATGAAGGGCTTCCAGATGGTCCCCGAGTATGAGATGCTCAACGCGGTTTCCTAACCCGACATTTTGTTTACGGAGCCGGTTGCGGGTAATCACATCGACCGTAACCGGCGAACGGACAACGGACAGTCCTAAACGAACGGCCCTCTCCTGCGCAACAGGCGGGACAGCCAGTACGCTGGTTCCCAGCTTTTCGATCGCACGTCGTGAAAGCGCATGGGGGACGGCGGTTAGCGAATCCGCATGCAAATCCCGCCTTCCCAAACATATATTTAAAAACTGTTTGATATTAGAGACGGAATCCCTTCGTTCGAATGTCGGCAGCAGGGACGAAATCGGGTTCAGAACGACGTCCGCCCCCTTTTCAATCTCATAAATAAACGGCAGCAGCAGATCCACCCGAATCGTCATGTCCCCGTCCAAAAACAATATCATATCGGAATGTGACATTCTGGCTCCGACCGCTCTCCCTACATCGTAACCAAGCGCCGAATCGAAATGAACGACCGTTGCCTGGACGGGATGATTGCGGGCAACCTCGTAGCTATTGTCCGTAGACCCGTTAACAACTACAATTATTTCTTCAAACGGAAGACGCCTAAGCTCATTTAATTGAGTTTGCAACGTAGCAGCCTCATTCTTTACCGTAAGTACGCAACAGACCGACTTGGTTGTCGGAAGCAACAGATCCGAACTTATATCGATATTTGCCGTTTCGCAAAAACCGCGAATGAACCGTCTGCACGCGAGAGGGTAGCTTAACTGGGGCACGCGTCTGAATGCATACTTCCCAAACCATTTGGCCCAGCGCACATTGATTGTGCGCTCCCATTGAATGTTCTCCGGCGGTTCCCCATCGATCGATTTAGGCCAGAACCATCCGACCGAACGGCATCCTGCCGCATAAGCCCCTTTGTCCCAAGCTTTTTTTTTCCGGGAGTTTACGCTCTTTGCCGCAACGGGTTTGCGTAAGGGCCGCTTTTTTTTTACAGCTGCTTTTTTCGGTATGATCTTCATGCTAATCTCTCACCCTTTCCCGCTGCCTTCCAAGATCCGAACGGTTAGCACGAGAATCGCTTTGACTAAACAGCCAATGAATGGCTTCAAGATGATCCCCCACAATGAGCTGCGAGAGTGGATCAGGGGATTTCCTTCGTTTAGGATTGACCTTCCCGACATCTACAAAGCATGCCTGCGCGACATGAAGTCCGCTTGTCAGGGCTATCGCTTGAGCTTTGGGAGGGATGGCTAAATTGTCGCAGCCAATGACACGCAGCGCTTTTCGGCTAATGGCGTGCGGGATCGTTGTCATGGACGAAGCGCCCAGTTCGGATGACGAAAGCAAAGCGTTTAACACCCGCTTCGATAAAACGACAGTATGCACATTTTTCGTATTCACACGGCCTTGGTATTTGTTTAAAGCGACGTCAGCCCCATTCTCTACCGCTTGGACAAACGGAGTGAGCAGATCGGTAGAAATCACGATATCGCCATCCAGGAATAGGATAATATCGCCCCTGGCCTCCTTGGCTCCCAAGCTTCGCCCGACATCGTGTCCAAGCGCCGCCGAATAGCGGATCACCTTAGCCCCCATCTGTGCGGCAATTTCCGCCGTTCTGTCCGTTGCTCCGTTGACAACAACGATGACCTCCGATTCAGGATGAACGCTCCTGGCCTCCTCTATGACATAGGCAATCGTTGTCGACTCGTTCCTGGCTGGAATGACGACGGACAATTTCGGCTTCGCGACAGGGTCCCGCGGATTGAATTCATTTGTCATTCGGACACCTCAACTGGTCATAGTCTAATATGCTTTATATTATGGCAGTAACGAGGAGTTGAGACGGCTAATGTACGTATTGTTTGGACAATTGTGGAAAAAGCGCATTTTTTTGCTTCCACTCCGGTAATTAATGGGCTTGTATAAAAAAAAGAGCCCCGCGAATAGGGCCCGGCCATACCTGTTTAGATCTCTTTCATCCAACTTAAGGTTGAATTAATACTTTCAACGATTGATCCGGATTTTCCATGTACTCGAATCCCTGTGCAACTTGATCCAGCTTAAGCTCATGTGAAATCATCGGCGAGATATCAAGCATTCCTTTCGCCATGAATTGAATCGCCGTTTCAAAATCCCCCGTGCTGTAGCATCGAGTTGTCGTCAAGGAAATTTCTTTAAAGTGCATGCTGGCCAAATCTACAGCCGGAGGCTGCTTGAACAAGCTGACCACGACGACCTGACCTTGAATTCTGACGGCTTCCACCATCAGGCTCACGGTAGCGGGTGTTCCGGCAACTTCAAATACGATGTCCGCCCCTACTCCTTGGGTAATCGTCCGGATTTCTTCCCCAACATTCGCGGTCTTGGCATCCAACGCTACAAATCCAAGCTCCTTCGCCTTGGACAGCCGATAAGGACTAATGTCCGACACGATAATTTCGCGGGCGCCCGCCAGCTTCGCCACCATGCCGATCATCAGACCAATAGGGCCGCCTCCCAAAATAACAACCCGGTCGCCAACTTTCATGTTGGAACGGCGCACCGAATGAACAGCTACAGCCAGTGGCTCCGTCAACGCGGCATGCGCATCCGACAAGCTTTCCGGAATGCGGTGCAGTCTGTTTAATGGAACGACAACATATTCGGCAAACCCGCCGTGGCCGTCAATGCCGATAAGCCGCAGCGTTTTGCATACATGGGTTTGGCCTGCCAAGCAAGCTTCGCAAGTCCCGCAGCTAAGCGTCGGCTCGATCACGACCCGCTCACCCGGAACAAAAGCGCTGTCGCCCGCAATTTCGACGATTTCACCGCAAAATTCATGTCCCATCGCTAACGGGGCCTTTGCTCTTGGATGTCTGCCGGCATAAATCATCATATCGGTTCCGCATATTCCGGCATAAGCTACTTGGATCAACGCTTCCCCTTGCTTGGGTGACGGTTTTTCCAATTCGCCTACCTGAACGTTTTTTGCGCCGAGAAAGAGTCCTGCTTTCATTGTCGCCATCACTAAACCTCCAAATTAAAATGTCGTCCTAGACTCCGCTCCGGCGAATTTCCTTCATCCTTGGGGAGAGACGGTAAAGCGGCTTGTTGCCTTATTCAATTCCTCGGATATGGCCAATATCGACTCGATGGAAACAATCACTTCGTTCATCGATTTCACCTGTTCCCCCGATGTGTTCGCATAGCTTTCCGTCGAATCGGATACCTCCACCGAGAAATTTTCGATTCTTCGCATCGATTGATCGATTTGATAGCTCCCGGCAGCCAATTCTTCGATGTTGGCCGACACCTCTTGAATGGAGCTGTTCATTTTATACACCCAATCGCGAATGTTTTGGAAAGCCAGACTAACGTTCTCCACCTTCTCCTGGCCGTCCAAAATCTCAGCCGCCCAAATTTGGATGGAATTCACGACAGTCAACGTGCCTGCCTGCATTTTGCCGATGTCCATTCGCACACGATCGGCCGCGCTCCTGCTGTTCTCGGCAAGCTTCCTCACTTCACTGGCAACCACAGCAAAGCCGAGACCCGCTTCACCCGCCCGAGCCGCTTCAATCGACGCGTTGAGAGCGAGCAGATTGGTTTCTTCCGCAATCTCCATGATCGTCGTGATCACCTGGTTGATATCCTTCGACAGCTGAGCCAAATTCCGAACGGACTCGGTCGATTGCATTACTTGCTGTTGAAGTCCGTTCATCTTATCGATCGCGTCGCGAACGGCGACATCCCCTTGGGCGGACACCGTTTCCATATCGAGTGCACGGCGGTTCATCTGGTCGACGTCGCCAGCCATTTGCTGCAAGCCCATGGACATTTCTTTCACAATGGCTGCGTCGCCCGAAACCATCTCGGATTGGTGCTTGAACCGTTCGGTAGAATGCTGCAGCCCTTGAAGAATAAACTGGGAAGAATTCCCGGTCAGAATCGCCGATTGTTTGATCTTGTCCGACACGCCGGATAAGGTTGAGACCGAGTTTTGGGCCTGATTAATAATAGAAGCTATGCTCTGTCTCATCTGTTCGGAGGCTAGTGCCAATTGGCCGAGCTCATCCTTGCGTTGAATGGAAATAGGCGCTGACAGATCGCCGGATCCCATCAGCTGGAACTTGCGAAGAAGTTCCTTGATCGGATTCACCATAGAAGACGTAATGATATAGCCCAGCGCGATGGAAATAAGAAAGGAGCCTGCGATAAATCCGATGGAAATAGCCGTAACTTTCTTATACATGGCAGAGGAGCTTAAATAAGACTGCTCCGCTTCCTCTTTATTCAGCTCGATAAAGTTGTGAAACGTTTGATCGATGCCTTCGACCTTATTCAGCATTTCCTTCTCGTAAATAAGCTGAGCACTGGCCTTCTGGTTTTGATCCGCCAATTCGGTCACTTTGTTGCCCTTCTCGGAGTAATTGACCCATAAGCCTTTGAACAGTTCAAGCTCCTTGACGTATTCCTCGGGCAAAGGCCGCAAAGCCATATTTTCCAGTAAAAGATCGATATGCTTCTGGTTTTCCATCATCTTTTCTTTTGACTTTATGCGTTCGTCCAAATTGGCAGTTAGCAAATAGTTGCCAAGATGCGTATTGATTCTATGAAAAGAACTGGAAATTTCCCCCAAATCCTTAATCGTGATCAGCTTGTTTTCATAAATATCCACAAGATTATTGTTGATTTTATGGCTATTCGTCAGTCCCAATACACCCGTAGCCAGTAAAATGATCAACACAAGCGCAAAACAAACCATAAATTTCAAAGAAATTTTAAGATGATGAAACCAGCTCAATAGGATTCTCCTTTCCATACATGGGGTTAAGCTGTTATTGGATAAACAAAGGGGAGCTCTTTAGGAGTCCCCCCGCATGTCCATTAGTTTAAGATGCCATACCCCATTCGTTCCGATATTTCCTGGCCTACCTGAACCAGCAGGGGAATCAGTTGTTCGAAAGCCTTGTCATCCACACGAGCGATCGTAGTCGTGATGCTAATCGCGGCAGCGACCTCGCCCGCATAATTATAGATGGGGACTCCTGCGCTGCGCACACCCGGCTCATATTCCTGATTATCCACCGCATAGCCTTGACGGCGAATTTCATCCAACTCCGCCATTAACCGTTCCTTCGTTGTGATCGTATTCACCGTTTTCTCGTAGAAGTCATAGCCGTCCAACAGCTTGGCCAGCTCTTCCTTAGACTTGAAAGCCAGGAACACTTTGCCTACGGAAGTGGCGTGCAGCGGGATGCGGCGGCCGATCCGGGAGGAGAGAATCATCGCCTGTTCTCCCTCTACCTTGTCAATGTATACCCCTTCTTTGCCGTCCAGGATAACCAAATGCGTCGTTTGGCCTGTCCGTTCGGATAAATGAACCAAAAAACGTTTGGCCACCGTCCGAATGTCTAAACGACTGATGACAAAATTACCTCGTTCAAACAGCTTCATCCCGAGCCTGTATTTGCCATTCTCAGGATTTTGCTCGATATAACGATACAGCTGAAGCGTCTTTAACAGGGAATGCACCGTGCTTTTGCTAAGCCCCATTCGTTCGCTGATTTCTGTAATTTTCAATTCCGTTTCGTTCTCATCAAATAAATCCAGGATGCGCAGAGCGCGTTCTATCGACTGAATAATAGGCATGAATTTTTTCCCTCATTAGGATTTTCGTGTCAATTAAATATTAGCATAGTTGAAATAAAAAATCCTAGCGTACACGATAACAAATTGCCAATGATAAATGCCATATAGGGACTCTCAAAGAACAAGAACGATGCGGTTAGAAAAGACCTTCCGGTTCTCCTGCGATCTCAATCGCTTCTTGCCCTCTGGCCTCTTCCAGCAAACTTTCGGAAATCCAAATTTCCTTCAGCTCAAGCGTGTTGTGAATCCGGACCACACGGGCTTTCGTCATGTCAAAAGTATTGCAGGTTTTAATCGCGGCCTTGACGGCAAGACTCTCCGTATCGAAGATCATCGGCACTTTAACGGGGGCTACCACCGTGCTTGTCAGCGCATTGGCATAGCCTTTTTCCCACACGATAGAATCAAACGCCTTGCGGGTGGTCATGTCCGCCATCCCCAATCCGTTCGCGTTGCCATGCGTTCTCTCCGTCAGGCCGAGAACTACGATTCTTGTCGCTTCCAGACCGCCGCTGGCATAGGGAGTAGCGTAACGCCCCGTAATATTCGGATCCATGCCGTCACCGGAAATGTCCTTCCCGATTTCGTCGACAATGAGAACATCCAGGGGGTTAAACATGATTCTGGGCATGAGCGATTTGGCTTCAAGCAGCAATTTCGGCTCTTCCTCCCACAGCGCTTCAGCCGGTACAGCGACAATCCGCGCGGGACGATCATAAGCATTCTCTATCGATCCCAGTCCGAAAATAAGCGGCGTCTTCTCGATGACCATCTGGGCCATTTCCTGCACATGCTTGGCCATATATTTAAAACTGTAGGCATGAGCCGCTTCGGCACCCTTTTGTTTGCCCAGCCCGATCGTGATCATCTTCATCAGGCCGCTTTCTACAGGTCCCCGAAAAGCGGTATGCGGTTTGATCCGGTTGATGACAATAATTTTGTCGGCCTCGTACGCATGCTTGTCAATATAAACGGGAAGTCCGTTGTCCAGCTTCCCCAATTCGACAACCTCCATGCTGGAAACGATCGGGGCCCCAACATAAGACTCCGTTACGCCAAGCTCTTCCAGCACTTCGGTCTGTCCCTCGGCCGTAGCGCCGCCATGACTCCCCATCGCCGGTACGATAAACGGGTTTCCTCCAACCGATTTAACGGCTGACACCACTTCCCGCGTAAGAATCGGAAGATCTGCGACGCCCCGACTGCCGACGGCGATGGCTACCCGGTCCCCGGAGCTGATTCTTGACAACACGTCCCTCGATGCCAATGCTTCCCGAACTGCTGCCGGAACGTCCGGCAGCTCGGGTGCGTGAAAATGCTGTTTAACTTTCACCATTTTGGGAAGCGGGATGTCGCTTAGAAGCTCTTCAATGATGCTCATTTGTTGCGGGCCTTTTGAACGCCATCGTACATTTCCTTCACAACGTCCTCGCCGAATTCCTTGGCAAATTTATCAACGACCGGCTTCACGATTTGTTGAATTTTCTCTTTTTCCGCAGGAGAAATGTCATTCACTTGCATACCTTTCGCTTTAAGCGATTCTAACGACTTTTTGTTTTGTTCAATGTTGAGCGCTCTTTGGTATTTACCCGCTTCAGCTGCGGCATCCTTCAACATTTTTTGGTCTTCAGGCGTCAGCTGATCCCAAATCTTCTTACTCATTAAGAAAACAAACGGCGTATACACGTGATTCGTCAAGCTTAAGTATTTTTGTACTTCGTAAAATTTGCTGGATTCAATGGCTGCAATCGGATTTTCCTGCCCGTCAACCGTCCTGCTCTCCAGACCGGTAAACACCTCGGAGAACGGCATCGGCACCGGATTCGCGCCTAATGCGCCAAACACTTCCAAATGCACTTTATTTTGCAGCGTGCGGATCTTTAACCCCTTGAAGTCTTCTACCGTTGCAACAGGCCGCTTGCTGTTCGTCAAGTTCCGGTAGCCGTTCTCCCAGTAACCGAGTCCGATGAGTCCGTGCTGAGGCAGCTTATCCAACAGCTTTTGTCCGAATGGAGAATCCAGTACGGCATAGGCTTCCTGCTCGTTGTTGAAAACGAATGGGAAATCGAAAATCCCGAACTCTTTCACCATGTTGCTGATCGGCGACGTGGAAGGCATTGTAAGCTCTTGCGTTCCCGCTTTTAAGGCTTCCATCATTTTCATATCGTCACCAAGCTGGGACGAGAAGTAGTTTTGTACTTTGATTCTGCCGCCGCTGTTTTTCTCGACGATTTCCGCAAATTTAATAAGACCTTGCGCCTGAGAATGATCTTCGTTGAATCCGATACCCGACTTGAGTATGCGCACTTTTCCTTCCGGCTGCTTGCCGGCGGCCTGGCCGTCTTGTCCTGATGCGCCGCAAGCGGTAGCCAGCAGCAAGCTTGGAATTGTTAGAGCGATCATACTGCGTTTAATCCATTGTTTCATTGATAACCCCGCCTTTATTTATTAGTTATATGAATACCTAGACTAGCTTTGCATATCTCGCTTCAGGTTGGCTGGCCTCCAGCTTACCTTGTTCCTTCACCTTATGATTCACCAAATATTTCGGATATTCGCCGAACACCAGGACGTCCGCTACGCCCATCGCCGCTTTCGCCCGTAATTCGGCCGCCGATTCTTCGGAATACCAGGCCACGTGCGGTGTCAGAATCACTTGCTCCATCCGGAGAAGCGGGTTATCGGAAGCGATCGGCTCCTCTTCGACGACATCCAAAGCGGCTCCTGCAATTTGCCCTTTCTCCAGCGCGGCAATTAATGCCTGCTCGTCAATAACCGGACCGCGGGAGGTATTGATCACGACCGCGTCTTTCTTCATAAGCGCAAACTGCTTTTCCCCGAGAAGTCCTTTCGTATCCGCAGTTAATGGAGCGTGAACCGAGATAAAGTCCGATTGCTCGCAAAGAGCATCCAGCGATACCAGCTCCACCCCTTTCTGTTTGGCGACATCGGCCGGGAAGAACGGGTCATAGGCGATAACCCGAAGATGGAGAGGCTTGACCTTCTCGGCCAGCGCTTGCGGAATTCGGCCGAATCCGACCAACCCGATCGTTCTTTCACGCAGGCGGTAAATCGGCTGCGTTAATTTGAAATCCCATACGCCGTTTTTCACATGATGATCCGCCGCTGTTATTTTTCTCGCCCAGCTTAACAGCAAAGCGAGCGCATGATCCGATACTTCATCCATACAATAATCCGGAACATTGGCTACACAAATGCCCTTTTCCGTCGCAGCGTCCAAATCAACGGTATTCACACCGACGCCATAGCGTGTAATGACCTTGCAATTTTGAAGGGATTCAATGACTCTGCGCGTAATCGGAGCATATTGATTGATCAACGCATCGGCATCCTGGCAAACCCGAATCAGATCCTCTTCCGTTCTGCACTGAGCCGGAACGAGTTCAATCTCTTCATAGGCTTGAAATACTTTTTCTTCAAACCGCAAATCTGCATACTCCCAATCCGTTACGACTACTTTAAACTTACGCATTCTGTCTGTTTCCTCCTGAAAAAATATTGTTTATGTCGCACCCTGAAGCTTTTTAGGTGAACCAGCCAAGCGGGATGAGCACAAGATCCGGGAACAACGACAAGATCAGCAAGAGCAGCGTTTCCACTACCAGGAAAGGCCAGACGCCCTTCATGATTTGCTCCATGCTCAGCTTGCCGACACCGGCTACAACGTTCAACACCGTTCCTACAGGCGGCGTCAATAGACCGACACAGTTATTCAGAATAAAGATCAATCCGAAGAAGATCGGGTCGATACCCGCCATCTCAATAATCGGCATGAGCACCGGCGTTAAAATCAGGATCGTCGGCGTCAAGTCCATCGCCGTTCCGACAAGCAGCACAAGCAAGTTAATAGCAAGGATCAACAGCACTTTGTTTTCAATCAACGGCCCAAGCACGTCGGCGAGCTCGGCCGGGATGTTCGCTACCGTAATTAACCATGCAGAGACCATCGCTGCGGCGGCAAGGAACATGACGACACTTGTCGTTTTGGAAGCGGCCACCAGCAAGTGGTATACTTTTTTCAAGTTTATTTCTCTGTATATAAAGAGTCCTACGATCAAAGAATAGACAGCAGACACAACCGCAGCTTCCGTCGGTGTGAATATTCCGCCGCGAAGACCGCCGATAATGAGCACCGGCAGGAAGAGCGCCCAAGAGGCCGCCAGGAAAGCTTGCATAATTTCTTTAAACGATTTCTTCGGCTGAACTTTGAAATTCCCTTTACGGGTAATGGACCACCAGGAAATGGTCAATACAACGGCAATCAATAAACCGGGAATAATTCCCGCCATAAACAGCTTCGTAATCGATACTCCTGCAGTTACGCCGAAGATAATCATCGGAATACTCGGCGGAAGGATCGGCGCGATGATACTGCTGGCAGCAATCAAGCCGCCGGATTGAGCGCGGTCGTACCCTGCGGCCACCATCATCGGGATCAAAATCGCGCCAAGCGCTGCAGCATCGGCGACAGCGGAACCGGACAACCCGGCAAATATGACGCTCGCCAAGATCGCGACATACCCGAGTCCACCTTTAACGTGTCCAAACAAAGCCATAGCGAAATTAATAATCCGCTTGGATATGCCGCCGGCATTCATCAATTCGCCAGCCAGGATAAAGAACGGAACGGCCATTAACGGAAAGTTATCTGCGCCGTTAACCAAGTTTTGCGCCACAATTTGGTTGTTAAACATATCCAGATGGAACATTAGCGCCACGCCGCTGGCGAGAAGCGCGAACGCGATAGGCATACCCAATGCCATAGCGCCTAAAAGAACTCCTAAGAAAATAACAATAGTCACTTCACGGCACCTCCTTGATCCGAATGGCCATCAGCTTCACCAATCAGCTCTTCGGAATCCAGTACCTGAGTCAACTCATCGATATCCGCCTTGCCAAAAAAGAGCTGGTACAACTTGCCTAAAATAATTAAAGCCATACAAAAACTCATCACGAGCCCTGTTCCATAGATGAGCGATTGCGGAACCCCCGTTGCCGGAGATTTGTTATCCATATTCAACATCGTCATGTCCCAGCTTCCAAAGAAAACGATCCATAAGATGTACAAGATGATTCCGTTGCTCACAACGTAAACGATCTTTTTCCCCGTTTTGGATAACCGCTTAACCAACATATCGACACCCAGATGCTGATTGTCTTTCAATGTGCTGATCGCACCGATCAATATGAGCCAAATGAACAAGAAGCGGGCCATTTCCTCGGACCATGTAATCCCCGAGTTAAAGGCATAACGTAAAACGACGTTCCCAAAGACCAAAATTGACATAATAGCGAGAAAAGCGGCGGTCAATCCATTAATCAAACGAATAAACATGCTGACTTCAAACCCTCCTTAACCTGGTAAAAGGGGCATAAAAGCCCCGGGTTTTATAAACCTTTAGCTTCGGCTTGAATTTTCTCGATGATTTCCTTGCCCCATGGATACTTTTTATAGAACTGCTCATACATCGGTTGAACCGATTTTTTCATTTCATCGCGGAATTTGTCATCCGGAGTCGTGAATTTGATTTTATGCTCTTGGAGGAATTTTTTATCCGTTTCATAGCTTTCCTCCATCAGCTTCCACTCATGCTCCGCAGAGGCCGTAGCCGCTTCCTGAACCACCTTCTGCTGTTCAGGTGTCAGCTTTTGGAAAAACTTGTTGCTGATGATGTACATGTTCGGGCTGAAAATATGCTGGGATTCCAGCACATCGGTTTGAACCTCGTAATACCCTGAAGCGCGTAAGCTGGCAAGCGGATTGTCCTGTCCATCCACAACCTTCTGCTCCAAGGCCGTGAACACTTCGGAAAGCGGCAGCGGCGTTACGTTCATCCCGAGTGATTTGCCAAGATCGAGGAAGACTTGAGCGTTCGGCATTCTCATGCGCAGACCTTTGAAATCGCTCATCTGGTTAATAGGACGATTGCTGGAGAACATTCTGAAGCCATTTGCACTCCAGGCCAAAGCCTTAACGCCGTGCTTTTGTTCAAGGTCGACCGTCAGTTCTTTGCCGATCGGTCCTTGGAATACCTTTTGAGCGTGCGCGAAGCTTTCGATTAAGAATGGCAGCTCGCCTACTTGAAGCTTCTCAATCTCTGTTTGCATGATCAAGCCGGGAATCCCCATCTCGATGGAGCCGTTGCGGATGCCGTCATAAAACTCTTTCTCTGCCCCCAGCTTGTTATTCTCGTAAATTTCTACCTTGAGCGATCCGCCTGAATTTTTCTCAACCAGCGGCTTGAATTTCTCCCGAAGCGCAACGTTCTGCGGATGGTCAGGAGCGAAATAATTGGCCACTTTGATTGTAATCGCTTTCGCGGCGGCCGGCTTGGCTGACTCCCCGTTTCCTTCGTTCTGGCCTGAAGCGTTTCCATTTCCGCACCCTGAAACGAATAAAGAAGCGACAAGCGTCATTCCAACTGCAACTTTCAAACGGTTACTGATTTTCATTCCAACGCCCCCTAAAATATTTAAATGATGTTCATCGTGGATGTTTCATTTTGATATTTTCCAAAATGAACAATAATATTGAAAGCGATTTCATTGAAGACACATGTCAAGAGATTTGATATCAAGCCGTAGTTCTACATTATAGAACTCTGTTCCGACAATACCGCGGCAGTTCAGTTTTGCCCCGCCCCCTGCTTCGTTATTCCATTTGTTCTATATTATAGAACATAGTTCTGAATATTAGAAAGTCGAATGGGAGTGTGCCAAACTTTAATCATGTAAACGTTCTACATTATAGAACCACGTTCACGAATTTTGTCGATTACTTTTTTGATAGTACTATATGTTTAAAATGCTGTCAATTAAATATTTAATAGATTTTGATTTCCGGCTTCCGGCGCGGTACGCACGGTCTCACTCATGCAATCCTGGTTTGCAATACAAAAAAAACATGGCATAATACAGCTATATCCTAAGACGAGGTGTATGAGATGAATCGAGAACAAGGGCTTGCCTTGATTGAGCAAACACGTATTATCGCCATTATCCGGGGTGTTGAGGAAACGCATATGGACCGTTTGGCTGACGCCCTGTACGACGGCGGCATTAAGGCCATGGAAGTGACTTTGAATACGCCTGGCGCACTGGACATCATCCCCCGACTGCAGGATCGTGTAGGAGAGCGCATGTATATCGGTGCAGGAACGGTCATCGATCTGGACGACGCCAAGAAGGCGATTGCCGCCGGAGCTGCGTATCTGGTTACGCCGAATACGGACGAGGACGTCATCAGGTATGGCGTGGAGCAAGGTGTGCCGGTATTTCCGGGGGCCATGACACCGTCGGAGATCGTGAAAGCATGGAAAGCGGGAGCGACGGCCGTTAAAATATTCCCCGGCGCGAGCCTTGGGATCGGCTATTTGAAAGAGCTCCAGGGACCGCTGAGCCACATCCCGATGGTAGCTGTCGGGGGAGTCAACGAGGAAAATATCAGGCAGTTCCTCGATGCCGGATGTTACGGCTTTGGGATTGGCGGCTCGCTCGTCAACCTGAAGGAAATTCACAGCGGCAATTACAGCTGGGTCACCGACAAAGCGAAGCGGTTAATCGAACGAATGGGATAATAAAGGCTCCCTCAGCTAACAGGCGGAGGGAGTTTTTCAATCACGGAGATACCGGTCATCCGGCATCTCCGTCATCATGCGATTATCGGTTGTACAGTGGGATATTACTTGACATGGTTCAGCATGGCCAGAATGAGGGTGACCGCTTCCGCGCGGGTTGCGCTCTCATTCGGTGCAAAGAGGTTAGGGTTTCTTCCGCTGATCATCCCAAGCTGGAACGCCGCAGCCACGTGCGCTTGCGCCCATTGCGGAATTTGATCGGTATCCTCAAAGGTCAGCTGCGTATTCGGATCTAACGGAAGTCCCAACGCCCGGACGATCATGACCGCCAGCTCGGCACGTCTGATCGACCGGTCCGCCCGGAAGGTTCCGTCTTCATAGCCGCTGATCACATTCGCGCCCGCCACTTGCGCCAAGCTTGGTCTGACCCATTCCGGAATGCTGTCGAGATCGGCAAAGGGCAGTTCCGGAACTTTCGCAGCTTCTTCCCATTTGAGCGCCCGATTGATCATGACCGTAAACTCGGCGCGGCTCACTTGACCGTCCGGACGGAAGGAGCCGTCCTCATAGCCGTTCACGATGCCGAGACCGACGGCCCGTTCAATCAAAGCTTTCGCCCAATGGTTCTCCAGATCGTTCAGGCTTGCCTGCCCGGGCTTCGAGGCCGAAGCATCGCCGTCTTTCGGGGCATTGCCATTCTGTGCCCGGACGTACGGCTTAATGCTGTTCGCATCAAACAAGATTTCTACATGGTAATCGCCGTTATATTGATTCGGGATGGCCATTTGGATTTGCGCGTTGACCTTCGTTTTTGCGTCCTTGATTTCCAATTGGACCGTTCTTGTATTTTCTTGCTCATTCGTCCCGATAACCTCCGCGTCCACCAGAGCATCGTCCTTCTCGATCTTGAACCCGGGCATTTCTTTGCTGCGTTTCAAGGTGAAGGCTGCATAGCTTTTCCCGTCTTTCACCGTCAACTTGGCCGGATGCAGCACATACTCGTCAACTACCGATTTCTGGTCCTTCCCGCGCACGTTCATGACGAAATCCAACGCGTATTCGCCGTTTGTCAGCGCTTCTGCCAGCGGTTTAGCCTCCAGTTGAGTTGCACCTGCGCCGGCGGCAGCAGCCTTCAGGCTCGATTTGTCGAAGGTAATGTAAACGTCATAATTATGATCATAATTAAATTCAGGCCAATCAATGCTAACCCATGCTTTGGTCTTGGCCGTCAGGTCGGCTACCTTGAATTGAACGACCCTCGTGTTTGCTTTTTCATCCGTGCTCACTACGGTCGAGTCAGACAGGCTGCCGTCTTGCTCGACTTTGAAATCGGTAATCTGCTTGCTTTGCTTTAACGTAAAGGCGGCGTACATCACACCGTTCGTCACGGTTAACGTTCCGGGCGTGACAACGTAATCCTGCATGACCGACGTTTGCTCGGGTTTTTCGAACTTCACTATTCTATAATTGATGCTGTAAGTACCGTCTGCGAGCCCGTGAATGTTCGACGTAGCCGGCGGATTTGAGACTCCGCCGCCACCCGGACCTGTCCCCGGGTTTGTTCCAGTTCCCGGATTCGTGGCGACAGGCGTCACTTGGCTGAAGGCGATTTGGAACGAGCGCGTTTCCGTTCCTTCTCCCTGCTGGACTTCAAGGTTGACGATATAGGCAGCAGTCAAATCCTCGAGCTCGAATTGAACCTCCTGGGAGCCATTTACGGCTGCCAACACCTTCACCGCGCCCGGTTGTTTAGCCACCGTTTTCGGCAAAATATCTTCGGTTCCGCCACTCGCGAGCACCTTCTGTAATTTCCTGATCTGTACGCCGGATTTCGTCTTGAACGACACCACTTTCTTGCCGTTCTGCACCTTCAACTTGCCGGAATCCTCAAGGTACGTATTCGCCGGCGTTCCCGATTGATCGCCGGAGGTTACGACAATGTTAAACGTATATTCTGCCCCTTCAACAGGCTGAGTCAGCACGCTGCCCGCATCGAATTTCAAGCGAATGCTGTGCGTCATGTTATAAGGCGCGCCGTTATACGTTGTGCTGATTTGAACTGCCGCTTTCAATTCGGCCGTTAAATCGGCTATTTCGAACTGTACGACCCTTGTGTCATTCGCCGCATTGGTGCTTACAATGGTCGTATCGGTCAATACACCGTTTTGCTCCACTTGAAATTGCGGGATGACAGAGCTTTCTTTTACGGTGAAAGACACTTTCTTTTTCCCCTGCTGCACCGTTAATTTGCCCGGCTTGAGGAAGTAATTTTCCATGCTGGATAACTGTTCCTTGGTGGCATGCAGCGCCGAGAATGGAATCATGTATTCGCCGTCGGCCAAATCGTTCGGATTTGCCGGTAAAGGATTGCTTGCATGAACGGCTGCCTGGAACTTCGCCAATGCCTGCTGCAGAGCCGCCGCCGTGTTATCCACCTGCTCTTGGCTCAACGCCGGATTTTCCGCCGACTTCTTAGCCGCTTGGATGACGGTCAGCAGTTCGCTCTTGGAGCCGGCCGGATACTGGCCTTTGTAGCTTCCCTCCACGGCTGCATGATATTTCGCTTGAGCGTCGGCAATTAAAGCATTCAGCGCCGTTTTGCTGCCGATATTAAACTTCAGGCGGATGGTATGGTCCATCTCGTACGGAGTGCCGTTCGGCATCGTAGTCGAGATGTGCACCTGAGCGTTAAGCAACGCGGTCAAGTCGGTGACTTCGAATTCAACCGTTCTAGTATTTGCCGCCGGGTCCGTGCTTACAACCTGCGTTTCAACGAAAGTTCCGTTCTTCTCTACTTTCAGGCTCGTAACGGTCGTGCTGTCTTTCACGGTAAAAGACACTTTCTTCTTATCTTGCTGTACAATCAATTTGCCCGGTTTAAGCAAATAGTTATCCATGGAAGAAGGCTGATCTTTCGTCGAGTGCAGCGCCGTAAACTGAAGAGGGTATTCGGAGGAAACGGCGCCGAATCCCAGTTCAATTTCATACTCGTGGTCGTAAATGCCTATTGGCGCAGGAAGCACCCAATACACCTTAACCCAGCCGTTCAGTCTTGCCGACAAATCGTCCACTTCGAATTGGACGACTCTTGTGTTGGTTGCCGCATCGCTGCTTAACGTGGTCGTTTCAACCAAAGCCCCGTTCTTCTCCGTCTTGAACGAGAGCGTCTCGGCACTTTGCTTCAGGGTGAACGAAACATACCTTTTCCCGTTCTGCACCTGCAGCTTCCCGCTGTTTCGATCGACATAATCATACATGACCGAAGGTTCATTCGTGCCCTTCTTGTAAATCGTAAACCCGAGCGTATACTCCCCGTCCTGCAGCGAGCCGGATCCCGGATTGCTTACAATGACCGATGCTTCAAACGCCGCCAGCGCTGCTTGCAGGGAGGCGGCCTCCTGATCCAGCTTATCCTGAGATTGCTCCTCGGTGCTGTTGGCTAAGCTCTTGGCTTTATTAATCGCCGTCTTCAGCGTATTTTTCGAACCATACGGATACTGCCCGTCCAAAGTCCCTTCAACAGCCGAATCATGCACATTCTGAGCGACGGTTACTAATGCCTTTAGCGGTTCTTTATCGCCGGCGGGCAATACGCTTACCGTAGTCGAGGCATCGTTCAGCTCCAGCTTGTTTCCTTGTCCGTTTGTAATGGAGATATCGCTCACTGAAACAGAAGCGGCCTGCGTAAGTGTTTTAGGCTTAAACAGAAACACAGCGAAATTTCTCGCGCCCTGATTAAAAGCGAGACCGGCCTTGCCTTCTTTAAGGCTGGTGTAAACTTTAATCTTGCCCGGTGACAGCTCCGTCAGCACAGGCTCATTGAAGGTATTGTACGGAGCCAAGACCTGTGTTAATTCCAATTGACCGGGATCAAAAGTTACCGTAGCTTCATGCTCGTATACTTGCTGATAGACGGTGTCTGTCACACCGCTGATGTTAATCGTCGCTCTAAAGGAATTCCCCAAGTACACGGTTTGAGCAACGGTGTTGGTGTTTAATTTCGCTTCAGGACCTGCTTCTGCTCCGGCTACCGGAATTTGCAGAGCAGCCAGCAGCACGAACAGCATGAGCAGAATTGAAATATTTTTCTTGAGTAGCCTGTTCAAAGTCATTACTCTCCTTGTTCACAATGAAGTATGGGAATGTCTCACGTCATGCTTTGCAATTCCAGATAAAAATCGGATAATGATTATCATTCTCAATAAAAAAGCTAAAAAAAAATAACCCTTGTTTATCTTCCAACTAAAACGCCGCTAAATAAGCCATATTGTTCCGGCTTCCCTCCGATAAACAAAAATTTACCAACTGTGTCCCGCCTACGAGATGATCTTATATTAGCCGCTTTCATTTTGTCAATCACTTTATGGCCATCTATTTCCTGTATAAACTTTAAAAATTACAGGCAAATTCAGCACGGTCGGGTCTGATAATTGCCAGAATAAGTTTTTAATTGGATAAAATTTTCTAAATAATAGTTGACAATGATAATCATTTTCAATTATCTTTTTATTATACTGTGTATTCCCCCTACATCGTCAGACAGGAGGCCTTTCATGAAATTTAAATGGGTTGCCTTTATGGCACTTTCTCTCTCGGTAATTATAGGCTGCGGGCAAACCGCAACCCCCGATTCCGCCCGGCCTGTAACGGGGGCAAACGCGGCCTCCGAAACCGCTCCCAAATCTGCTGCCGTATCCGTCCAGGATTTTGCAGGCCGTACGGTAAGCTTTCAGGCTGTCCCCCAACAAATTGTCGCGCTAAGCAGCGGAGAGATGGATATTGTATACGCGCTTGGCGGCCAGCTGGTCGGCAGACCGACCACTTCGGCGCCTCTTGCAGTAAAGGAAGCCGAGAAGGTCCAACAAATCGGGACGACGCACGGCATCGATTTGGAAAAAATCGCATTAGTCAGCCCCGATCTTGTCCTTGGCAATCATCCGATGAACACGAAGGATATTCCGAGTATTGAAAGTATCGGAGCGAAGATGGTGCTCACTTCGGCCAATTCGGTCGAGGACATCAAAAAACAAATAGCGCTGATCGGCCAATTGCTGCAAAAGGACGATAAAGCCCGGGAGCTGATTGGGAGCATCGATAAGAAGCTGACAGAGCTCCAGCATAATCGCGCTGCCGAAAAACCGAGAGTTCTCCTCGTGTATGGAGCTCCGGGGACGTATATGGCCGCCTTGAACAATTCGTTGAGCGGCGACATGCTCGTCATGGCGGGAGGAGAAAACATTGCCGCCGACTACCCGAAGCTGGAGAACTATCCGCAATACGCCCAATTAAACACGGAAAAAATCATACAGTCCGATCCGCAGCTCATCCTGCTGATGAGCCACGGAAACCCGGAGACCGTGAAGGAAGGATTCGTGAAAGAAATGCAGCAGAACGCGGCTTGGACCAGCTTGGACGCCGTGAAGCAAAACCGCATCGAAGTGCTGCCGTCCGATCTGTTCGGCACAAATCCCGGCACGAGAGTCATTGAAGCGCTCGATTTGCTGCAAAAGCTGCTTCAATCCGCGAAGTGACGGTCATGAAGGCAGATCGGCGCAACATGCGAAGAAAAGGGCTCGTCATACTGGCCCCTCTTCTGCTGCTTCTGGCTACTTTTTATGGCCTGTCCTACGGATCAGTCCCGATATCGCTCCAGGAAATTTGGGCGGTCTTCACAACCGACAGCCAACCTTTGCACGAAAAAATCATCTATAACCTAAGATTCCCCAGGGTTCTGATCGGATTGTTGGTCGGCGCCTGTCTAGCCGCTTCCGGCGCTCTGCTTCAAGGCGTGATGAAAAACCCGTTGGCCGATCCGGGCGTTATCGGAGTGTCAGCCGGCGGGGGTCTCGCGGCCATTATTTCGATGATCGTTTTTCCGCAATACAGCTATCTGCTACCGGCGGTGGCATTTCTCGGTTCTCTGGCAACATCCATCGTCATCTACCTGCTGGCTTGGGATAAGGGGGCGTCCCCGCTTAAAATCGTTTTGGCGGGAGTCGCCATCAATGCTCTGCTAGGCGCCGGAACCAACGGATTCATGGTCGTCTTCAGCGATCGCGTGCAGGCCGTCTTGCCTTGGCTTGCCGGCGGGCTCAGCGGAAAAAGCTGGCACCATCTTTCCTTCATGGCCCCTTACGCTATTGCTGGCCTTGCCGCATGCGTATTTGCGATAAAACCGTCCAATCTCATGCTATTAGGAGACGATTCGGCTCAATTGCTGGGCCAACGGGTTGAGACGCAGCGGCTTTTTATTATTTTATTGTCGTCCTTATTGGCCGGTACGGCCGTCAGCGTCGGGGGGTTAATCGGCTTTGTCGGATTAGTCGTTCCGCACGCGATCCGTATTCTTGTCGGGGACGACTACCGTTACTTGCTTCCGCTTTCCGTCATCGGGGGAGCGAGTCTTGTCGTGCTTGCCGATACGATCGCCCGCTCGTGGTTTGATCCGATCGAGCTTCCCGTCGGCATTCTGCTGGCCGCCTTAGGCGCACCGTTCTTTCTATACTTGCTGAAGAAACGGAGAATCGCATGATGACAGCTATCCAAACCGAGTATCTTCACTATCAATCCGGCGCTTTTCAGCTGCGTGACATTACGGTTTCGTTTCAGCGAGAGCAAATGACGGCGATCGTCGGTCCGAACGGATCGGGCAAATCCACGCTGCTGAAAGTGATTACCCGGCTGCTTCATGCCGATCAAGGAGAACTGTATGTAGACAACAGGAAGGCTGCGGAATTCACAACGATCCAATATGCCAGAACGTTGTCCATGCTGACTCAATCCAGGCATTCGCTGCCCGATTTGACCGTCCGGGAGCTGGTCTCCTACGGCCGCTCCCCGTACAAGCGGATCTTCGACCGGATGACATCCAACGATGAACATATTGTAGATTGGGCGATGGATGTTACCGGCACCCGGAGATACGAGCAGCGGATGTTCCATACTTTATCGGGAGGTGAACAGCAAAAAGCGCGCATTGCCATGGCTTTAGCGCAAAAAACGAACATCGTTCTGCTAGATGAACCCACCACGTTTCTCGATATTGCGCATCAGTTGGATGTCATGGAAATGCTGCGGAAGATTCATCAGGAGCATAAGCTCACCATCGTCATGGTGCTGCACGATCTTCAGCAGGCGGTCCATTACTGCCATTATTTGATCGCCATGAAGAATGGCCGGATCCAGACAACAGGTAAGCCTAAGGACGTACTCAGTCCGGAATTTTTGAAGGATGTTTATCAAATCGAAGCAAAGGTCAAATTCGAAGATGAATATCCGATTATTATCCCCATTCGAAAACAATAAAAAGGAGCGGTACACATGGTCATCGTGACGAACAAATCGCAAATCACCAAAGGAAACGCGCATAAGTTAATCGAACGGTTCGATAAGGTAGGCAAAGTGGAATACATGGATGGCTTTCTGGGTCTGGAGGTGCTGCTGACCGAGAATACGCCCGAATACGATGAGGTCACAGTAAGCACACGTTGGAATCAGAAGGAGGATTTTCAGGCCTGGACGCGAAGCGAAGCGTTCCAGGAAGCCCATTCCCATCGTGGAGGCATGCCGGAATATATTATTTCCAATCAGATCTCGTTCTACGACGTGAAGATCGTCAGAGAGCCTATCAAGGCAAGTTAATGATCCGTGAACCGGCCTCATGTCTCAAGTCACGAGACGAGAGGCCGGTTTAGTCCGTTGAATGAAGCATGGGCTTACGGGTACAAGTGGCAGGCGGCCTGATGCTCGTGCCCTAGCGGGAGCATGCCCGGCCTTTCGGTTCTGCACACGTCCATGACCTTCGGGCAGCGGGGGGCAAACACGCATCCTTTCGGCGGATTCGCCGGGGAAGGCACGTCTCCCTGCAAAATGATCCTTTCCCGCTTCCTTTGCGGATTCGCTGACGGAACCGCGGACAGCAAAGCCTGCGTGTACGGGTGGCGCGGATTTTTAAACAAATCGTCCGTTTTGCCGAGCTCGACCATGCGTCCCAAGTACATCACCCCTACCCGATCGCTGAGATGGCGAACGACCGAGAGATCGTGGGAAATAAATATATAGGTCAGATGAAGGGCTTTCTGCAAATCCTGCATCAGGTTCAAAACCTGGGACTGCACGGAAACGTCGAGCGCGGATACCGGCTCGTCGGCTACGATCAGCTCGGGCTTTAAACTGAGGGCGCGGGCAATGCAGATGCGCTGCCTTTGCCCACCGCTGAACTCATGGGGATAGCGGCTTGCATGGGAGGCGTTCAGCCCGACCAATTCCAGAATCTCCGCTACTTTCTGCTCCTTTTCCCTGGCATGGATCAAATGATGAACGAGAAGCGGCTCGCTGATCAGATCGCCTACCGTCATCCGCGGATTCAGCGAAGCGTACGGGTCCTGAAAGACCATTTGGATATCTCTTCGCAGCTTTCTCATACGTTCTCCGCTCAATCCCGTAATCTCGGTGTTGTTATAATAAATTTGGCCCTCCGTCGCCTCCAGCAGCTTGAGAATCAAACGCCCCGTTGTCGATTTTCCGCAGCCGGACTCCCCGACAATACCCAGCGTTTCCCCTTTGCGCACGGAGAAAGACACATCATCCACCGCTTTAACATACCCCGTCACTCTATTCAGCAGCCCGCCCCGAATTTCAAAGTACTTTTTCAGGTTCTTGACTTCCAACAACGCAGTTTGACTCATTACAGGCACCTCCTCCGTCATACAGCCAGCAGCGGCAGCTGTGTCCATCCTTCATCCGTATCAATTCCGGATTATGCGTGAAGCATTGCTCCATCGCATGCTTGCACCTTGGCGCAAACCGGCACCCTTCAGGCATATTCGCAAGCGCAGGCACTTGACCTGGAATTGAATTCAGCCGTTCGAGCTTGCGATCCAGCTGCGGAATCGATTCGAGGAGGCCTATCGTATACGGATGCTTCGGCTCCTGGAATAAGCTGCCTACATCGGCTTCCTCCACCACCTGGCCGGCATACATCACGAGCACACGGTCGCACATTTCCGCGACAACCCCAAGATCATGCGTGATAAGCAAAATCGATGTCCCGGTTTGTTCCCTCATCTGTCGCATCAAATCAAGTATTTGCGCTTGTATCGTGACATCCAGCGCCGTCGTAGGCTCATCCGCAATTAACAGCTTGGGCTGGCAGGCAAGCGCCATCGCGATCATCACCCGCTGTCGCATCCCGCCCGATAATTGGTACGGATAGGACTTCGCAATCGCTTCAGGGCGAGGAATGCCCACCTTCCCTAATATTTCCACCGTTAACGCCCGCGCCTCCCGTTTGCTTACGTCACGATGCAGCAGAATCACTTCGTCGATCTGCTTGCCGATCGTAAAGATCGGGTTTAACGATGTCATCGGCTCTTGAAAGATGATGGAGATCTCGTTCCCTCGCAGATCCCTCATCTGACGATCGGTCAGCTCTAATATTTCGGAATCTTCGAAACGGATATTCCCTTCAATCCTGCAAGCCGGTCGACCGGGCAGCAAACGCATAATCGACATGGAGGTCACCGATTTCCCGCACCCGGACTCGCCCACCAGTCCGACGGTTTCGCCTTCCTTCACGGAAAACGAAACACCCGAGACCGCCGTAACCTGTGCATCCCGGGAACGAAACCGGATTTGTAAATTGTCCACTTCCAGCAGCTTTTTAGCCATCCTGACCGCCTCCTTATTCCGTAATCTTTCGGTCCAGTGCATCCCGCACCGAATCGCCGAGCACATTGAACGCCAGACAGGTGACGAGAATAGCCAGCCCCGGGAAGATCGCAACGTGAGGTGCCGATGTCATACTCCCGCGTCCGGAGCTGAGCATCGCGCCCCATTCGGGGGTCGGCGGCTGCGCCCCCATACCGAGAAAGGACAACGAGGCCGCAATCAGAATCGCCGAGCCGATACGCATGGTCAAGTAAACCAGGACGACGGACAGCGTACCCGGAAAAATATGCTTCCATATAATCGCGCTGTCTTTAACACCAATCGCCCGCGCCGCTTCGATATACGTCATGCTTTTGAGAGACAGCGTATTGCCCCGAACAATGCGGATAAAGATCGGAACGGTGAAAATAGCTACGGCCACGACGACATTGGCAAGTCCCGGTCCCAAAATCGCAATAATGGCGATGGCCAGCAGAATCCCCGGAAAAGCAAACAGCACGTCGCAAACGCGCATAACCATGGAGTCGTATCTGCCTCCGTAATACCCGGCGGTAAGACCAAAAAATGTTCCTATTGAAGCACCGAAGAGAACCGACAGCAATCCCACCGATAAGGAAATGCGCGTTCCGGATACGATCCGGCTGAATATATCCCGGCCGAATTCGTCGGTACCGGCCCAATGCTTCAAGGATGGCGCTTCCAAAACTGCGTTGTAGTCGGGAGCTGCGGGATCGTAGCTGACGAGCTGAGGCCCGATCAGCGAGATGACGAACAACAGGAGTACAATCAGAAGAGCGGCCACCCCGATCTTCTGTCTTTGGAAATTGCGGACAAACCGGCGAAAGGGGGACTCCGCAGGGGCTGCCTTTTGCGTTAACGTGTCGGTTATACCGGTAGATGCAGCAGTCTTCGACATAGTCTCTCCCTCCTATCGAACGAGTCGAATTTGCGGGTTCAAAGTGGCATAAAGAATATCGACGAACAAATTAATGAGCATAAACTCCAAGGCAAAAAGCAGCAGCTCCGCCTGGATGACGGGGTAATCGCGGAAATTGACGGCATCGATCAACAGCCGCCCCATCCCCGGCCAGGAGAACACCGCTTCGACGACCACGGAACCGCCAAGCAAAAAACCGAACTGAAGTCCGGTCATCGTGACAACCGGAATCAGTCCATTGCGCAGCGCGTGCGACCAGACGACCACAGCTTCTCTCGCCCCTTTGGCCCTCGCCGTCCTGACGTAATCCTCCCTCAAGCTTTCAAGCAGACTTGTGCGGGTGAATCGTGCAATGACGGCTGCGACCCCGGAGCCCAGCGTGATGGCCGGCAAAATCACATGCTGGAACGATCCGCTTCCTCCTGAAGGCAGCCAGCCGAGCTGAACGGCGAAAAGCTCGACAAGCAAAATCCCCAGCCAAAACGAAGGCATCGAGATTCCCGTGATCGCCGCTATCATCGCTAACCGATCCTGCCATTTGCCCCTGTGTGTGGCCGCGATGACCCCAAACAACAATCCAGCGCATATCGCCCACACCATGCTGTACATGGTCAGCTCGAGCGTTGCCGAGAAGCGTTCGACAATCATGGTGTGGACGGGCTCTTGCGTCCGGAAGGAAACGCCGAAGTTTCCTTGTAAAGCGTTGATAAAGAAGTTAGCGAATTGTACGTAAAGCGGCTGATCCAGACCGAGCTTCGCGCGGGTGTTCTCCACATCCTGCACCGATGCGTCCGGACCCGCAACAATGCGGGCCGGATCACCGGGAATGAGATGAATGAAGAAAAAGATGACGATCGAGACGATCAGCAGGATCGGAAGCATTGCCGCCAAACGTCTGCATATATAGATAAGCATGACCACTCCTCCTCATTCGGCATCTGCACTATTTGAATTCAACACGCTTCAAATCAAGCGAGCCGTCAGGAAGGACAAAGGCATTGTTCAAGTTGCTTCTTTTGCCCGAAATAATATCGGTCACGTAGAGGAAACCCCATGGAGCTTCTTCTACAACTAACTTTTGCACATTCGCGTACGCTTCAAGACGTTCTTTGTCGGTCGTTAAGCGCAGCCCGTCTTCGATTAATTTTTCCGCCTCTTCGTTCACATAAAATCCCGTATTGTAGCCGGCCGGCGGGAACTGGGCCTTGGTCAGCAGCGGACGGATACCCCAATCGGCTTCGCCTGTGGACGGAGACCAGCTGCCCATGTACGTCTGCATTTTGCTCTCTTCCGGCTTCACGTACAACTGGTTGAGCAAGGTGCCCTTCTCCATCTGCTGAATGTTGACTTTTACCCCGACTTCTTTCCATTGCTGTTGAATAAATTCCGCGGCTTTCACCGTTTCGCTGGCATTCACAACCCATAAGGTTGTCTCAAATCCGTTAGGAAAACCGGCTTCGCTCAGAAGACTCTTTGCTTTCTCGCGATTGTAATCGTACATTTGCTGTTTCTGGAAGCCCCATACATTCGGCGCGATGATGGATTCCGCCGGTGTCCCAAACCCTTTGTACACCACTTTGATCAGCGTATTTTTATCAATCGCATAGTTCAAGGCTTGACGCACCTTTTTATTGTCGAACGGTTTCTTCGTCATATTAAACACGACATAGAACTCAAGTATGGAAGGCGCTTTGTTCACGACAATATTGTTGTCGTTCTTCACGCTGTCCACTTGGTCGGCAGACAACGGATAAACGAATTGAACTTCGCCGGTTTTCAGCATGGACGTACGGGACGAAGCTTCGGTTACCGGCTTGAACACAATTTTATCCACTTTCGCGGCGTTCGCTTTATCCCAGTATCCGTCGAATTTCTTGATCGTCACATGATCGGCGTCCTTCCATTCGACGAATTGGTAAGGGCCTGTGCCTACGGGCTTGCGCTGCACTTCCTTGTTATTCTCCTTAATCGATTTCGGAGAAATCATCATCGAGGCGGGATGGGCGAACGTTTGGGTAATAGCCGCGAACGGCTGATTCAGAACGAATTTGACCGTGTAAGGATCGATCACTTCCACTTTCTCCACGACCTGGAACAGCGAGGCGCGTTTCAGCTTGTTATCCGGATTTTTAATCCGGTCCAGGTTGGCTTTGACCGCTTCCGCGTTGAACTCTTCCCCGTCGTGAAACTTAACGCCTTTTCTTAATTTAAAGGTTGCCGATTTGGCATCGCTGCCCAGTTCCGGTAAAGACTCTGCGAGGACCGGCACAACCTTCATATCTTTATCGAAGCCGAGAAGTCCTTCGTACATGGATTTCATAATCGAGTGCGACAAGGTATCCTGAGCGTCATGCGGATCCATGGTCGTCGGATTGGCCGCCTGTGCGACAACAAGCTCGGTAGGCTTACTGGCGGCTGCTTTGCTGTCGGCGCCCGCATCCTTCTGCGTCTGAGCCGGCTTCGAACAGCCTGCCCCCACAAGGCTAACGACCAGCATGCAAGTTAAAACAACGATCCAGCCCTTTTTTGCTTGCATAAGTGTACACGCTCCTTTTTAATAATACCGCCTAATCTTTCGCTTGCAGCATTCCCTGAACGGCAGACCGTGCCGCTATACTTGCCTCGCCTTCCTGTAAGGCCGGAGGTAAAACAAAGGCGCCTTCCAGCCTTTGTCTTTATCCGGCTCGCACAGGCCGGTTACCGGCACGGCCTGAGACGGATCTGCCGTCATCCTCCGCTACCGCTGCGGCATCGGATACTTGCCGTCCCATACAATCTGCCTGTACAGGACCGGATCCGTATCCCCTTCCGTATTGATGAACAGCACGACCGAGTCCTGATCCAGCTTCAGCTTGCTTCGGATCCCGCTAAATTCCGGTTCCGACATCAGCAAGGATAATAAACCTATACCGACCGCTCCGCTTTCCCCGCTGATCACGCGTTGATCGCCCTCCAGCGGACTGGCCAACATCCGCATGCCGCGGGCGGCCACATAATCCGGGCAGCTGACATAGGCGTCCGCGAAGTCCCGCAGTATGCTCCACGCTATCGGATTCGGCTCTCCGCAGGCCAAGCCCGCCATGATCGTCTCCAAGCTGCCGTACACCTGGTGAGGCTCCCTGTCCCCGACCGACGCGGAGTGGAAGATGCAAGCGGCGTTGTCCGGCTCTACGATGAGGGTCACCGGATGTTTCCCTTCGTATAAATTAGCCCAGTAACCAAGCAGCGCCCCGGCCATTCCGCCTACGCCCGCTTGCAGAACGATATGAGTCGGTTCAGGCATTTCCATATGGCGGATCTGCTCCCCGACCTCCCCGAGTATCGTCGTATACCCCTGCATAATCCATTGGGGGATGCGAGTATACCCGTCCCAGGCGGTATCCTGAACGATTTCCCAACCGTTCTCCGCAGCCTTCTCCTTGGCCAATTGCACCGTATCGTCGTAGTTGAATTCGGTCACAATGGCTTGAGCGCCCGTCTCCCGGATGGCTTCCACTCTTCTGGCGGCCGATCCCTTCGGCAAATAGACGACCGCCTTTTGCCCGAATTGCCGGGCCACCCAAGCTACGGCGCGTCCGTGGTTTCCGTCGGTAGCCGTCGTAAAGGTAAGATCCCCGAGCTTATGCCTGACTTCCGCCGATTTCAAATAGTCAAACGTCGTGTCTTCGATGAAAATCCCTAATTTCCCGCAAATGATGTTTCCGAGCGCATAGGTGACGCCTAAACCCTTGAAAGCGTTCAACCCGAGCCGGTAAGACTCGTCTTTCACCGCAATGCCGGCAACTCCCACAGCTTCGGCCAAGCGGTTTAAAGCGATTAGCGGGGTAACGGCGTAACCGCTCATTGATTTTTGGAAATTAAGCGCTTTCGCACTTTCGTTAACGGAAAGCCAAAGTGGAAGCTCGTTCGCATCCGGATTTCTGGCATCGTTACAAATAAACTTTATCCCTGATGGCTTGACAAGTTCATGCCGCAATCGGTTCCGCCTCCCGCATCCTGTTATCCTGAATTTTCCCGCAAACTAAGAAAGATGCAGCGAATACACTTCGGGCCGGCGGTTTTTCAAGGAAGGAACCTGCTTGCGGATTTGCTGGACGTAATCAAGGTCGATTTCCGCTACCGTCACCATCTCCGCGTCGGCCGCCGTTGCAATAACCGTCCCCCACGGATCGACGATCATGGAGCGGCCGTAGCTTTGGTACGACGGCTTTTTACCGATTTGTCCGGGGGCGATGACATAGGCCTGGTTCTCAATAGCACGGGCGCGCAGCAAGGTCTCCCAATGATCGCGGCCGGTATACAGCGTAAATTCCGCAGGCAGCATCAGGATTTCCGCACCTTTCAACGACTGCAGACGGAAAAGCTCCGGGAACCGGATATCGTAGCAGATCGCAAGGCCGATCTTGGCGAAGTCCGTATCGCAGACCACGACCTCTCTGCCGAAATCTTTGGTTTGCGATTCCAGATAGGAAGGTCCGCTCTCAATCTCGACGTCGAACAAATGGATTTTGCGGTATTTTCCTACCAATTCCCCCTGCGGATTGAACAGTACCGTCGCATTATAGAATTTGACTTCGCCCCTTACCTTTTCCAACATGCTTCCGCCATGGAGCCAGATGTTCAGTTCCTTGGACAGCCTGCTCAAAAACTGTACCGTCTCGCCGTCCGGAATATATTCCGCGTTGGCTTCTTCCTGCTCTTCCGTTCCGACAAAATTGAAATATTCCGGCAGGGCGACATATTGCGCTCCCTGTCCCGCCGCTTCGCGAATGAGCCGTTCGGCCTTCTGAAGGTTGGATGCCTTATCGTGCTGGCTGTCCATTTGTACCGTCGCAACTTTAATTTTTCTCATGGTAAGCTTCCTTTCCGAAATGAAGTAATAAGTGCCGTTGTTTAATTTGAGAACGCATACATTTTATAGTTGTATTGATGCGGGGGACCGACGGCGATCCATAATCTGCCTTCGCCCGGTTCGGCAATGACCGATGCGACGGTCATGTTATCCGTACCGTCATCTTCCGGCATCGCGCTCAGCGTATGCGGGTAGGTTTGACGATCGCGCAAAATATCCTGCATGACGTCCGCGTTGAGCTCCCCTTTTCTGCCGACCAGCAGCTCTTTCATCCGGGATTGGCGAATGCGCGAGTTGACCAGCTGGTGTCCGCTCAATCGCTCTTCCTTCTGCAAATCGCTCCCAATAAAATGGTTGGAATGAACCAGAATTCCATCGTCCGGCAACAGTAACGCATCCGTAGTCGGAATCGTCTCCAGGTCCGCCGCATGACCGAATCGATCCATCATGATCAGATTTCTCGACGACGCCCGATGCAGGCTGCGCACGGCTTGGATCGCTTCCTCGACCGTCGAGGAGCAGGTCAGCGCATAGCGTGACAGCATGTAACGCGGAAATCCGAAGCGCCATCCGTCGCAAGTGAGGAAGTTGGCAAATACCCCGAGGCCCAAGTTGTTAATCCCGATATACGAAACTTGACCGGCCGGTGCAAACATTAAGCAAGCAGGCTGGTCATCCGGCACAAATTCGACCACCACGCCAATTTCGGAATAAAAATGCGGAAGGTCTGCATTTTGCCCGATCAAGGGGATGCCGTTGGATGTAGCCTGAGATGAGACGGCGAAGGTCGTGCATTCATTGTTGGGTTGAAAATTGCGGTAGATCTCGGCCCGCAGCTGCAGCAAATAGGCTTCAGCCAGCGTAATATTCGCGCCTTCGGCAATCCCCTGTATCTCTTCATCAAAATACGGCGCATAACGCTGCACATAAGTCCGATAATGCATAACCGCTTCCATTAAGGCTTCCTGGGTCAGAACTTCAACCCACGTTTTTAACCTTTCCTGTGCCAATTCGAGGTGGCGTTCGATCAGACCGGCACATGCCTCGCCGTATTGCTGACCGATCTGCCGGTGGCTGCCCCGAAAGCGATAGTAGGGAAAAGTCCTGGACGATCTGGCCCCGGATGATTCCTGGTCAGGCGAAACCATACGTTGTTCCTCCTTCAATTTTTCGTCAGCGCGAATGGTGGGTCAAAATGTTTGAAAAAAAACGTTTTACGGGAGACAGCAGTTTAAACCCTTCATGGCGAACTCCGGGGACTTCATCGTATTGAACCGATAATCCTTCCCGCTCGTAATTGTCCCGCAAAGCTCTGATGCGCTCCAGACGGGTTAAGCCGGCGGCATCGATTCCATCCATCCAGAGCGGCTCATCCTTGTTATTAATTTCCCAGGTTTCGACATCTTCGCTGCCAATAATTAATTGAACCGGTACGTTCCGCATATCTTCAAGCTGTACGGGAACGCCATAGTACTGCTCGAAATTGCCGGTACCTACATGCCAAGGTCTGGATGTATCCAAGTAGGTGATGTACCCGGGAGCGCCGATAGACACACCCAGCAAACGGTTTGCATGAAGATAAAAGAATCGATGGGCGAACTGGCCGCCTCCGGAAAAGCCGTGAAGCAGGAAGCGGTCGGCGTTGATCCCGTATTTACCCGCTACTTCATCGACCATAGACAGCAAAGCAAGATCAAAACGGATGCCCGCAAAATGCACGTACTTGTAGGAATCCAGCTCCCCCGGCTCGGTAATTCCGGCGGGAAACAAGGGAGCGAGAATGATCGTATTTGTTTCTTCCGCAAAATCTGCGAATAAATCTCTGTAATGTTGAGCGGTTCGGCCCGTACCGTGAACGATTACGGCTAGACGGTATGCGGCATGATGGGGTTGGCCGTAATTTGCAGGAATGTAGGTGCAGTAAGAGAATCTCTTGTCATACTGGCAGGCATGCATCGTCGACGCGCCGTAGTCATAGTGCGAAAGCTTTCTCGGAGAGTGGTTCAAGCTATCTACCTCCTGAAGTCCCGTGTCGGGAATTCGTGATGAGATTAACGAATGACTGCGGCTTCAGCCGGATACCAGCTTTCTTGAAGGAACTGGACAATGCGGTCCACGGAACGGTTGACGAGCGCCTCGCCCTTCTCTTTCGTTCCTATGGTAGCGTTTCCAATAGTGCCCGAATTCGTAAAGGCCGAGAATGGAGGGTATGTAATGACGTCGGGAAATAAGTCGTTAAACTTTGGAGGTTCGTTTACCCACTGGCTCACATCGACCAGATCGGGATATAAATGCATCATAACCGACGTTCCCGCTTCGCTGGCGTGAGCGTGTGCCAGCTCGCCGGATTCGATAATGCCGTCGCAGTGCGCCTTAATAAATCTCCAATAGTCGATTTGTGCACAGCGGATGCCGGGCGTTCGCTGAAATTCAAATGCGATTTGATTAATAATAGGCACATTGCCCAAATGCGTGTTGACAAACAAGAAATCTTTAAAGCCCCATTTCTCAAGGCTGCGCAATGTATCCCATAAATATTGCTTGAAGCTTTCCGAGCTGATCGTTATCGTGCCCGGAAAGTCTTCCAGTTCGGAAGACTCCCCTGCTTCCAGCACCGGTCCGATCATCGCATTTACCCGCTCGGCAACGAGACCGGCAATTTTGTTCGCGACTAACGTATCCGTTCCAAGCGGTAAATGCGGTCCGTATACTTCAAACGCCCCTGAAGGAATGATGACCAGATCGGTCGTTTTTTTCCGCTCGACAAACGTTTTCCAGCTCATCTCTTTCATATAATTGACCTGCTTCATTAGGATCCTCCTCATGAAATGAACGTAATTTTCCCGTTTTGCAAATGCGCCTCAAGCTCGGCAACAGCAAGCTCGCTGTCTTTGGCTTTAATCGCTTCGACAATCCGGATATGCTCTTCGATCAAACGCGTGATCGATTCCGGATAGGCTCTGCGCCAACGGTTAACGTCAAAATACAGTCTTTCGCGTATGCTGCCCATCATTTGCATAAACAAACTGTTATTTCCGATTTCCAGCAAATATTGATGGAAATCCACGTCTTGCCGAATAAACGAGGCAACGTCTTTCTCTTCATTGCTCCGTTTCTGTTGTTCGATAATTTGCTCGAGATGCGAGATTTCATCTGAAGTGATCGAATGTATCGTTTTGCGCAGCGAATAGATCTCGATGGCACTTCGCATATCAAACAGATCGTTGGTTTCTTTCACGGACATCTCTTGGATAACAATCCCCTGATTCGAAATGATCTTAACCAAGCCTTCGTGCTGAAGCTTGTGCAGCGCCTCGCGAATCGGCGTTCGGCTCATTTGCAGTTCTTCGACCAGTTGATTTTCAGAGGTGGAGTTGCTGTCCAGGAAATCTCCCCTCATAATTTTTTCTTTAATTTTTATATAGGCAGTATCCTTAAGCAAAACTCGTTTTTTCATAATCAACCACACCCTCGATTACATACGACTTGTATACAATGGCAGTATAAGCCGTCATGATGCATGAGTCAAGACCTCCTTTGTCGAATGGTTCTGATCTTGTTACATGGTGTGCTTTTTTGTGCAGCTTGATTTGCGATTTTCATATACAAGTTGTATACAACCACATTATATTCGCTCCATGTTCCGTTCGTCAATCCCTTATTTCACGGAAGCGTTCTCCCCCACCAGCAGCTTATTCGACAGCAGCCCCCTATGTTTACGCGCTCTCCACCCGTAGTAGATAAAGGCGACTGCAAACATGACCAGCAGCACGGCCCAGAGCGGGATATCCGATCCGAACATCGGCAGCGACAGCTTCATCACACTGTAACGGATAACGCAAAACAAAAACACGAGCCCCAGCAGTAAGGCGATCCCGGGTACAAAAGGAAACGACACTTTGTAAGGACGGTCCAAATGCGGATGCTTCCTGCGCAAAATAAACAGCGAAATCATACATAAGCAATACATCAAAACAGCGCCGAATACAGATAAAATAATTAAGGCATCGGAATAGGTAGCCGAGGCTGCGCAGACGATTCCAATCACCCCGGGGATGATTAAGGCCCATACCGGCACGCCGTTACCATTTAATCGGGTCATGAAGGCCGGAAAATAACCCGCTCTCGCCAGCGCATAGGTTTGCCGGGAATACCCTATGATGATGCCGTTTAAGCTGGCAACCAAGCCTAACAGGCCAATGATAGCAACTACTTTGACAACGAGCGCGCCTTCCCCGTAAACCCCGGAGAGCGCTTGGGGCAGCGGATGATCGGCCGGGTTTCCAATCCCCCCGCCTAATCCTGCGGTTACGACCAGCGTAAGAATCGTTGCGACCGCTAACGTTAATATGCTCGATATTAATCCCTTCGGAATGTTTTTTTGCGGATTTTGCATTTCCTCCGATGCCATGGCTCCCCCTTCAACGGCAAGAAAAAACCATATGGCAAAGGGAATCGCCGCCATAATGCCGGTTCCTCCGCCGATAAAAGAGCTTTCGTTAAAAAGGTTCGCCGTTTCCACATGCGGAATACCGGCCGCGTAGAACACGGCGAGTCCTATCAGAGCGGCAATGGTCGCTACAAGCTCGATCACAGCTACACCTTTAATGTCTTGCAAATTAATAACAATGAAAAGAATAAAGATGCCTATCGTGGCGTACATCGGATTGACGGCCGGAATAAGAAAATGAAGATACGCACCTGTCGATACGGCAATCGCGGGCGGCGCAAAGACGAAATCCAGCAAACAGGCAATGCCGGTTATATAGCCGCCTAACGGGCCCATAGCTTGACGGGCATAGGCTGAGGGGCCTCCGGCATCCGGAATCGAGGTAGCCAATTCGGAATAGCTTAGCGTGAAACAAGTAAAGAACACGGTTACGAGGAGCGAGGCGATCACTAAGCCCATAATCCCTCCTTCCTTGAAGCCGTAGTTCCAACCGAAATATTGCCCGGCGATGACCATCCCAACCGTAATCGCCCACAAATGAATCGGCTTCAACGTTTTTGCCAATTGCTTACTGGATTGCAAGTTAGGTTCCCACTCCTTCTGCTGCAGGTTGTTCAAATAACAACCGTTATTTTCAAAAGCCTTGTCATGTCGTTCCCGTTTCTATCGGCCAGCCTCCTTCATGAATGAGTATATTAAGCTTGTATACGATTTTTAATACTAGTTGTATACAAGTAAATTATAGAGGATTGCTCCTCTTCCGTCAACATGAAATATGCTGTGGATAAGCATTCATGATTCAGGATATATAGTCCTCCAGCTCGCGTGAAGTAGGAATTTCCCTCATGATCCAGAGCGGAATCAAAGCTAACGGCAGCAGAATGATTCCGGCAATGGCAATCGCGCTGTTGTAGCCGTTGACTTCGATAATGCGCGGTGCAAAGTAGCTGACGACCCCCCACCCGAGCCAGCAGGAAGCCGAGTTGATCGAAGAGCCTGTACCCCGGGCCCTTGTAGGAAAGGCCTCCGTGAAAATTCTCGGGATGACTCCCCAGATCCCGGCGCCAAAGAAACTCCACAATAAGTAGGCCGGTAGAAAGGTGCTGTAGGTTTCGGCATAGAAAGTCATCCATACGGTGAGCGGGATGGATAAAATAATGAAGAGCGTGTTCACATATCGGATTCCGATAATTCCGCTGAGCCATCCGCAGCAAATAAAGCCCAATATGCTGATCAGGCTGCCCGCTCCAACGGCCCATGTCGCCTCGTACCAGCTCAGTTGATAGGCATGGCTCATCCAATAGGGAGCAAACCAGATCAACAAACCGTAAGCAATCACCACAAAATTCATATAGATCCATATAAAAATCGTATTTTTTAACAGCTCCCCCTTGGTCAACTGCAAATACGTGAATTTGATGGCTTCTTCCTTATTTATTTTGAAATCGGTCGGAATGATTTCATATTGCCTGGAGTCCGTTCCGAGCGTTTTGGTTGTTTGCCTGAACTTGAACAGATCCATGGATCTTCCCGGCTCCTTGATGTACATGCGAATAATGATGATCAGGAAGGCAGGGATAGCCGCAATGAAGAAGGCGCTGCGCCACCCAAGCGAAGGAACGATGTATAACGAAAGCAGGATGGACACTGCCGTGCCCGCAGGCCAGCCGGCCGCCATAAAGCCGACGATCCAACCGCGGTTTTTGGCGGATACGGACTCAATCAATATGGTCGCTCCCACGGCATACTCGGCGAATGCGCTTCCGGTAGCCAAAATTCGAAACAGGCTCAACGATTCGAAATTCCAGGATAAGCCGGTTAAGAACGTTCCTATCGTCATCAGCAATAAAATCCATTGAAAGACGATTTTTCTTCCTAAATAATCCATGAGCGGGCCGACAATTAGGTTGAACAAGATCGCAATGAGGAATCCCCCGGCTACAATGATGCCGAAATCCGACAAGGAAAAATCGAACTCATCCATAATCTCCGGCGCAACAAAGAAAAATAAAGAGGCGTCCATCGCGGAGATGCTCCAACCCAAGAATGCGATGACCGTCACAAAAGAACTGTAGGCACGAGAGTTATGTTTCATCTTGACCTCCAATCATTTGTCTCACCTATGGATTTCTCTATATTGAATAGGCGTCAATGACAGTTCCTTCTTGAACACCTTAATAAAGTATTTCACATCGTTAAATCCGACCGCCCTGCTGATTTCGATCAGATTCAGCTTCGTTCGGGCAAGCAGCGTCTGGGCTTCTTTGATTCTTTTCTTCGCGATGTAGGAGGTGAAATTGATTCCTGTTTCGTTCTTAAACAACAGGCTGAGGTAAGAGGGGGATAATTCCAAATATTCCGCCACCATGTCCAGCGACAGCGACGAATTGCCGTAATGCTGTTCGACGAAAATTTTCGCCTGCAGCGCATAATCCTTAGATTGCTTGTCCCATCTATTCAGGATAAATTCGATTAACGGATTGAAGAAGGTCGCTTTCCACCGGTACAAATCCCCCCAAGCGCTGACGGTCTTCCATTCAAGCAGCCACGAAACGTTGTCGTTCAACTCGTTATACACCCTGAAATACTTGGAGATTTCAACATAAAGCTGAAACAAGATGAACAAATGCGCTTCCAAGGTCTGGTCACGGTCCAATAATTCGTTCAACTGCTGCGTAAATAACTTCTTCTCTCCCTTCTTCAAAGCGGAAAGCAGTCTACTCTCGTCTTCGACGGTTAAATAGGTAGGAGATGGCTTCCGGTTTTCTTCCCCGCTCCCATATTTCATATCCTGGATCGCTTCTTTGTAAGCCTTCTCTACGGAAAGATCGTCACTTGTGTGCACCTGGCTCATTCCGCAAGCGTAACGGTCACGCAAATTCGTAACGGTTGTCCTAGCCAGCTTAGTCAATCCCTCAGGTGTATCCCCAAATACCACATAGACGATTTGTCTTCCCATCCTGAGCGAAAAGCTGTAGCCGCTTTGTTTCATCTCGGCTTCCGGAATTTCGGTCAGGGAGAAAATAAAGCAATAATATTTTTTCGGAAAAACGATTTCGTCATCCGCAGGCTTCTCTTGGTGGGTGATGCGTTCGTACATATAGTTTTTCAAACGGATCGAGCTGACGTTTTCCTGCTCCCGCTTCTCTTTATGAATTTGGGAGACGACGCTTTCGATCGTCGATTTCAGCTCTTCCGGATCGATCGGCTTCAATATGAAATTGGAGACCCCGTATTTAATCGCTTTTTTCGCATATTCGAAATCGTTGTAGCCGGAGATAATAATCACTTTCGAATCGAAGGCGACATCCCCGGAAAGACGCTCGATCATCGAGAGACCGTCCATGACCGGCATTTTGATGTCCGTAATAATGATATCCGGTTTATTCAGCTTCATGAGGTCCAGGGCCATTTCGCCGTTCTTGGCATGGCCGATCAATTGAATGTCATATTGATGCCAAGGGAGCATTTTCTCAATGCCTTTGCTGATCCATGGTTCATCTTCGACTGTTAACAATTGCAGCACATGAATCACTTCCTTCATCGTATCGTCAAGATTGGTTTACCGGTATCTTGATCCGCACACTTAATCCACGGGGGCTGATGTTCTCGTACTGAAGGCCGTATGCTTCTCCATATGCAATTTTCAGACGATAATTTACATTATAAACCCCGATGCTGTCAGAGACTCTGGCATCGTCCGCATGTTCCGGCTTGGAATCATACGCCCTTAAGGCCTCGTTCATGCTCTGAATCTTGTCTTCAGGCATGCCTGTGCCGTTATCGTTGACACGGATCAAGATATGATCCTGCTCAAGCGTGCCTTCGATCCGGATCATCCCCTTATCCGTTACATGATTGAAAGCATGCGTGAAGCAGTTCTCCACAATGGGTTGAAGAATAAATTTGATCGTCCGATGCTCCAGAATTTGAGGGTCAATCCGCTGTTCGCATTCGATCCAGCCGTCAAAACGAATCAGCTGGACCTTCAAGTAATGATCTACGTGATCCAGTTCTTCCTTCAGAAGCACATCCTCCGCATCCTGAACCGTATTGTAACGAAACATCTTGGATAAGGAACGGGAAATCTGGGCGATTAGCGGCACCTCATGAATGATCGCAAGCGAATTGATCGTTTCCAGCGTGTTGTGAAGGAAATGAGGATTAATTTGAGATTGCAGCGCCTTGAATTTCGATTGGTTGGTCGCCATTTTCAATTGGAATTGAAGATTGATCTGCTCTTGCAATTTAAGCATAATCTTCTGAAAGCTGATGCCGATCTCCCAAATTTCGTCCTTGATGATGACAACCTGATCCGATGTGTTCTTGAATTCCCCATCATCAATCGCATTGATTTGTTTTCTCAAAGAACGAATCGGTGCGGCAACGTGTAAGGAAATGAGGACAATCGAAAACACACTGAACACCGTAGACAATAGGATCAGATACGTCATCCACTTTTTGAGGTAGTCGTTATTTTCATAAATAGCCGCCACTTCCGTTATGCTGATCGAACGAAGCCCTGTAACCGGATTTTTTTGATAGATCACAAGCATTTTCCGTTTATTTTCTTTGATTGTGAAATTGCCGCTTTCGGGTGCCCTGGCGTTAACTTCACTTTCAATGGAGGAGGAACCGTTAATCCGGTCATTCGAAGTGTACAGAATCTGTCCGTTAGCGTTCATAATGAGCAAATCGCTGGGTACGTTAAAATGAAGCCCTCCGGCAAGATCTTGCACCAGACCGTCTTGGACGCTGAATAGCTTCTCCGTATCAGAGCCCCATTTTTCATAAATAACCGTCATGGAATGATCGAGCTGCTGAATCATTCTGGTCTGCGCGTCCACGGCGTTGTCGTAATACTTGATTGTCCAAAATTGATAAATGAGCAGTTCCAGCATAATTAAGGGGAAAATCGTCAAGAGGGAGTATAAGATCATATATTTGTATTTAATGCTAAAGTACAAAGAAGTTCACCCCATCTTGTCGTCCTGCGCCCGCCGAAATTAAGCGCTTTCTCGAAGGAACGGGAACATGCTTATCTGCAGCACACACGTAAAATTATACACCCCCCTATCATCAGATTCAAATCGGTTCGAACATGTTCAACAGCCAGCGTCTTTACATAAAAAAATCCCTGATTGGCTCGAGAAGCAGCAATGCTCCTCGGGCAATCGGGATTCAACTCTACTCTTTTATTTCCGGTTATAGGATTTGTAAGGCTCGTATCGGGTATATACGTTCTCTCTCCGGGTACGGTCAACGAAGGTCGTTGCAGCCCCGGTCTTTCGGTTTACGTACAATTCGTCAAGGTCTACAACACCGGTGACGACCATGTTTACATTCGTTTCCGCTTCAGCGACAACGCCGTCAGGCGACCATGCCGTATCGCACGGGCTTAAGATCGATGCCCGGCCGAACCCGTTCGGCAGCGGCGACCCGGGTTCGCCTACGGTAGGGCAGTGAACGAAATAGACTTGGTTCTCAATGCAGCGGGCTTGTGCGCAATGGCGAACCCGCCAGAACCCGTATTCCGTGAACGTGTAGGACGGACAAAAAATAATTTCGGCTCCGTTGATGCTGTGAATTCGCGAAATTTCCGGAATTTCCGCCTCATAGCACACGGCAAGCGCAATCTTGGCCGGACCGATGTCGTACACCTGCAATTCGTCGCCCTCCGAGGTTTGCCAATTCGCTTCCGCCGGGAAAATATGTGTTTTCTTATGCTCGACATACGTGCCGTCAGGCTTGAAAATGTAGGCGATATTGTAATACTTGTCGCCTCTGCGCTCTAGGTGCGAGCCGGCGATGATCACCTGTTGTCTGTCTTTCGCCAGTTTACCGAACAAATGTTTGTAATCCTCCGTGTACTGGTCGATCTTCACCAGATCGGCTGCGGAATAGGCATCGCTGCCTTCAAAGCTGGTCAGCAGACCGACTGTGAACAATTCCGGGAAAATGACATAGTCCGACTGCGGCGGAACCTGATCCATCAGTTCAGTCACCTGCTGCTTAAAAGCATCAAAGCTCGGGGCGCGTTCAACACGGAATTGGCAGGCGGATATCGTTACTTTTCTCATCGTTATTCCTCCATGACATTACATTCTTTTGAGAAAAGTCCCCCGTATATGTGGAGGACTTGGCGCATCGTTTTTTTATTCTTCGTAATAGTTGTCGTAGATTTCTCCGAGGGTCGCGAACCAGGCACCGCGTGATTCCATATATTGAATCAATTTCTCCAGCATTTGAATCGTGTGAGCCCGGCCGATCGTTTGCGGATGCGTCGTCAGCACATAGCAGGCGCCTTCTTCCTGATCGCAAGCATAATCGTATATGGAGGCCCAACGGTCAAATATGTCTTGCGTAGGCCTTTGCCCTTCTTGTCCGCCTGTCAGGTACTCCATTTGAGGGAAATCGTCGAGGTACCAGGACACGGGGATTTCCAGCACTTTGCTCTCCGCTTGAAACACATTGGCTTTATCCGCGTTCACTTCAACCGTTCTCGGCCAGTAGGGATGCAGATCGTTACCCATCAGGCTGCTGTCATA